>NZ_KQ976354.1:2176180-2412189 GCF_000346485.2 Scytonema hofmannii PCC 7110 | reverse complement strand
CAGTTAAGGGTTTGAAGCGGTTGAGAGGGGAGCACCAAACCCGGTATCTTGGAGATACCAGGTTTCTAAATAACTGCTTAAGGGATTTCCAGGAAATAAATTATCCGGTGATTGTGGGACGGGCGTCCCCGCCCGTCTTCTATGTAGTGGCGGGTAGTGGCGGGCGAGGACGCCCGCACCACAAGAAATTTTGGGATATTTTTTTATTTGGAAGTCCCTTACTGTACCGACGCTCTAGCGATTAGAAACTGGGGAATTATTTCCCCTTTCCCCAATTTCATCTGCGACTTATCAGTAACTGTTGAATATCCGCAGTTACTTTATCAATATTTTGATTGGCATCGATCGCGACAATTCTTTCTGGAAATTTTTCAGCTAATGACAAGAAACCCTGACGAACGCGATGGTGAAAAGCTAAATCTGCTTGTTCCATTCGGTCTAATTGTCGTTTGGCAACGATTCGATTGAAAGAAATTTCTGGGTCAATATCAAGTAAGATGGTCAAATTGCTTTGTAGACCACCAGTTGCTAAAAGATTGAGTTGCTCTATCATTTCAAGACTGATTCCACGTCCCCAACCTTGATAAGCGATGGTAGAGTCAGTGTAGCGATCGCACAAAACTACTTTTCCCTCGGCTAGGGCTGGTTTAATAATTTGGTCAACGTGTTGAGAGCGATCGGCTGCATACAAGAGTAACTCCGTTTTATTTGTAATCGAGGTAGATTCTGCTTCTAATAATAATTGACGCAGGTGCAAACCCAACTCCGTACCTCCCGGTTCGCGAGTCACAATTGCAGAAATGTTGAGACTTTCCAACCACTCTTGAGTACGCTGTATCTGGCTGGTTTTACCACAACCCTCCACACCTTCAAAAACAAGAAATTTACCACTCATATTTTTGGATTTCAGGTTCATAAATTGAGAAACTTCTCTGTAGGGCTAGTCTCACCATTAGCCATTAGCCCTCAATAATAATTTCTGACGTTTTTAATTGAAAAGTCTCATCAAAATCATCAAGAGAAGGATAGACGATAGCAGGAACTCGATCTATAGTCAACAACCGATTTTGGTACTGTTCCAAATAAATTTGGCGGCGTTCATCACTAAGACGACTTGCGCCCCAAACAATGAAAGGTGGTAAAACATCAAAACCTACAAAGCGCAGAATTCCGTGGTTAATTGGATAAAGAATGGTGTGAATATCGCCATTGATACCAATTTCAGTGTACATAGTTAAAGGTCCACCAGTTGTCAAAGACAGCATGGCTTTTTTACCTTTAAACGCGCCGTTGTCATACCACTTGCCATTTCCATAAATTTTCCCCAATGCAAAAACTTTATCAACCCAACCTTTTAAAATAGCGGGAAATCCAAACCACCATAAAGGAAACTGAAAGATAAGCACGTCGCACCAATCCAGTTTTTCCATTTCTGCTTTGATGTCCGCCGCAAAGCCATCCACTTCTGTTGCGTGCAATTCTTCTGCTTGCTGTTTGTAGTGGTCGGGGTTGGTTTCAGAAATAAAATTGCGGCGATCGGAAACTGGATTGAACTGCATAGCATATAAATCGGAAATGATTGTCTTATGTCCTGCTGCTTCCAAAGCTTTTTTTGCATGGCTGGTTAATGCACCATTAAAACTTTTAGGTTCGGGGTGAGCGTACACAATAAAAAAATTCATTTGAACTTCCTTCTGACAGAAAGGCGAGATTAAGATACCTTTGCAAGAAAATTGCAGATGGCTTGAGCTACAGTTTCTGGCGACTCAATTATAAAACCATGACCTCCAGAATCAAGAACAACTAGTTCGGCGTTGGGAATGCCTTGCACTAGTTCCTCGGAAAACTTTACCGGAGTTAGAATATCTTGTCTACTGACTAGAACTAAAGTTGGACAATAAATGCGATTGAGGCGAAAGCGAATGTCGCTGCTGGTAATAGCTCGGCTGTGATAATACAATTCTTGGGGTATGGGCGGAAAAGGATAATTAATTGCCATATTAATCATCGTTTCTATTGCTCCTGGGGTAGAATAGAAGGTATTTGTAAATATCCAGGGCAAAATGACTTTTTCATAAAGTTCCAAGTCCAAAATTCGAGCGAGGTCTCCCCATGTCTCGATAATGGCATTAAAGTGCTCATCACCCTTTGCCAAAGATGAGAGGAGTAACAAACTAAGCATCTTTTCTGGGTGTGCCAAAGCCAGTTCTTGGGCAATTTGACCACCCATAGAATGACCTGCTACGTGTACTTTGTCGATCCCAAGATGTTCAAGTAATCCAGCAACGTCGGTTGCCATCTGTTTTATACTATAGGCGTAGTTGGAAGTAGAACTGCGCCCCATACCTCGATTATCCAATCGAATAACTTGATACTGCTGGGTGAGGGATGGTATGAGTAGTGACCAGTAGGTATGGTCGCACAAAAAACCGGAAATCAACAGCAAAGGTTCCCCCGTGCCTTGAATCTGGTAGAACAGTTCAATGCCATTAGTCTGGAACTGAGGCATAGCGATCGTTAATTCTCTAATATCATGTTCGGTTGATTAGTTATTATTAAACGATCTGTGCAAAAACCGAAAAACCCGCTCCCCATCTCCCTATCCCCCCATCTCCCCATCTGCCTTAATAATAAGTCTTTAACCGAACACAATATAAAAGCCTTTTCCAAGTAATTTCTGAGAAAAATTATTACCAGAACAAGAATATACTGTGCTGTAAACGTGGCAAAGCCAAATTTATGAATTTTCTGGGAACTGATAGGGAAGTATATTCGTGTGCTACCTTTAAGCCTCACATCTCTCACGAGATTATGAAACTACAACATCCTGGGTTAAGGACTCAATAGACAGTTGTGTTCCCTTAACCTGGAAGGCGGTAGCCTGCAAAGCAGCCAACATAATGTTAACTGCGCCTACCCAATCCCTGGGAGCCGTAAACTTACATTTAGGGCATGAAAATACTTTGTTGCCACCTAGTTTACGGTGAATTTCTCCACAGTGTGGGCAGGTTTTTGAGGTATATGATTCGTTAATCCTAACCACGATCACACCGTTTCTTTTAGCAGCCTGCTCTAAGTGCTTGGCAAATCGCCTGGTCGCCCAAGATAGCATATTTCTGACTGACTTCCTATTAATCTTTCGGGCAGTTTTCAAAACCATTTGACTGGTTTCATAGGTGGGGAGAAATATGAGTTTATACGTACTGGTTAGCAGGCTGGACGCTTTGTGGTGTAAATCATTCACTAGGTTACGAATTCTTTCTCTCAAACGTTCTATAGCTAGAGATAGCTTATATCTTTTACGTTTGTTTTGTTTACCTTTGCAAGAGCCTTTTTGACTGATTAAACTGTCAAGGTGCAGGCACAATCTAGTGATGCGCCCGATATCTCCCTTGCCAATCTCTAAGATGTTTTCCCCGTCATACCCAGTCAAAAAACAGCGATTACCAGGGTCAAGAGCAATCACTTTATCGCTTCTGGTCGCTACTACTTCTCGCACCTCTGGAAAGCACGCAAACCATTGACCTCTCTGATAAACTAACTCTGTTCCATAGACACAACTTTGTGGCACTTCGTACCCAATTGCAGAACAAAACAGCAATCCTTTTGCTTTACTAGGAAACCATGTACCATTCTTGTAAGCATCATTCTTAAATTGAATGACTTGGGACTTATCCCGACAAGAACGAAATCGCATTTCAAATTTACCGCGTTCAGTCTTTGGTTTAGCTTTCCACGCCTTTAAAGCTTGCCGTTTTGCACTTTCAGCTTCACACACAGATTCTTGCCTAGTTTTACCTAAACACTGTGTCCATTCATATTCTGGACGCTTTTGCAGGAATTGTATATATTGATCCAGGCTAGTACCTTTAGGCAATACAGTCCCAGCATTAAATAATTGAATGCATTGGTTATACACCCATCTATACGCAGCTAACCATTGTTTCCAAATAGCGTGCAATTTTTTACAGGGAAATATCGGAATCTTGACAAGACTGTTCGGCGGTGTGTTTTGACTCTTCTTGTAGGGATTCTTGCCGTAAGTCTTGTCCAATTTCTTTTCTGTATTTTCTAAGTCCGTAAAGCCGTGAACTGAAACAGTGGATGATGGACAGCATATCTGAAACCAGCTCCTGTTCAGGACTGAGTTGGCGGTTATCGAGAACCAAGAGTTCACATCTATTTGTTTCGCATAACCACTTAACCAATTCAAACCCAAATCTACACAGTCTGTCTGGGTGGGCAACGACAAGTTTTTGAATATTTCCCCGCAGAACTCGCTCCAGAACGGATCGCAGCTTTTTCCTCTTAAAATTGAGTCCGCTTCCAACTTCTGAAACAAGTTCAGCCTCCGGGAATCGTTCGCCCAAGAACGCAAGTTGTCGTTCAAGGTCGTCTCGTTGTGACGATGTACTAACTCTTGCATAACAGACTGTAATGAGAGGTTTGCGCTTTCCGGCGAATTCTTCAATTTCTGATTGCTTAAATCTTCGTTGATTTCCTGGTGTGCGGTACGCGGTAATCTTTTCTTCTTTTTCCCATCTTCTGAGGGATTGGGGATGAACTCCGAGTATTCGGGCTGCTTCCCCTGGGGTGATGTACTCATCCATAAGCAACCTTTACTTAACCATCCCTAATATATCTTATATATTAGATTTAAGCAACTATGTTAGGTACAATCAAGAAATTGGCTATCTAGTCAATGCTCTAGCTTTTTGACAATATGCTGCGGATTTCCAATAACAACCACATGTTCTGGAACTGACTGCCTAACAATTGTCCCTAATCCAATCACCGAGTTGTTACCGATAGAGACACCTTTGAGAATAACGCTTTGACTACCAAGCCAAACATTTTCACACCTATTTTTATTTGTCCGTTCCCTTCTACCGATAGAGTTGTTCCATATAAGATGCAGTCATTACCAATAGATATTTTAGCACCAAAATCTTGAGTAATAATTTTATTTGGTAAGTTTCTATCGCTACTAATAAAGGCACAATTCTCTCCAATTTCTACTTGACCTTTTCCTACGATGGAAAATTTACCACGTATCTTTACTCCATTGCCAAATTTAACCTTACGATATTGAAGGCGGTATCTCATCAAATTCAGAGCATAAAAAGCTTTTGTGAGATCGGTATAAATTAACTGAGCTATAGCGCCTCTTTTTGAAATAGCCAGAGGCTGAAAAGCTTGTCTAGTATAAAGCGCGGATGGTTTTTTGGTTGCAATAGGCTCAAGCCTGTGCGTGGCAATGAGTTGAAGTCCTTTTCAATCTAACACATTTTTCAACACCCACCCATCCGCGCCAAAAGGAATTTAATGTGGACTGAAACGTTGCTTCTACCTGACGTACCAAACAAAAAGCAATACAAAGGTAACTTGCTGTTTCTTGAAAAGCAGCTGGCTGATGTTAAACCTGACGTACCAAACAAAAAGCAATACAAAGGTAACTGCTAGCTACCTCATAATATATGCCAGTGAAAGTAGAATAATCGCGAATTGTTAATTGCTCTTAACAACTAACAACTAACCACTAACAACTAACCACTAACCATTAAACCGTCTTTGCCGATTGATTGAACAATAAATCTCTTGACTTGTCAACATCAAGTGCTTGATTTTTGAATGCTTCTGCTTTCTCATAAGCACGAATTGTTGACGGACGATCTTTAATGGCTTCAAACCAGCGCTTGAGGTTGGGAAAATCATCTAGATTTTGGCTTTGACGTTCGTAAGGGACAATCCAGGGATAGCAGGCAATATCTGCAATAGAATATTCATCGGCGATAAACTCTCTATCTGTCAGTTGCTTGTTCAGTACAGCATACAAGCGTCCTGTTTCGTTGACGTAGCGCTTAATTGCGTACTCAATCTTTTCTGGAGCATATTGGCTGAAGTGATGGTTTTGTCCTGCCATTGGACCTAGACCTCCCATCTGCCAAAACAACCACTGGAGGACTTCAACTCTACCGCGCAGATCGGCTGGGATCAACTCTCCTATTTTGTCGGCTAAATACAGCAAAATCGCGCCAGATTCAAAGACCGAAATTGGACCATCTCCAGATGCAGGTTCCTTATCGATAATTGCGGGAATGCGATTGTTAGGAGAAATCTTGAGAAAGTCTGGTTTGAATTGATCCCCAGATCCTATATTGACAGGAATGACGGTATAGGGTAATTCAGTTTCCTCAAGAAACATTGTAATTTTATGCCCGTTGGGGGTTGTCCAGTAGTAAAGCTCAATCATGATTTAAGACATCCTTACATTTTGGTGATTTTGCAATTGCAGCAAAAACTCTATGTTGAACTTGAAGTATAGGTATAGGAAACTGGCTTTGGAGTAGTTCTGCCAGTTCGTGATCGAATTCTTCAACTTTGTCTTTTTCTAAACTTGCTCCCACTCCAGCACTCGCTCGAATTCGACCCCGCCAATCTTCATGGGAGTATGGTACAAAGACGTCATATGAAAATGTTCGTATTTCTCGGAATCCACCTTCTCCTAAGTCTCGCAACCACAGGGGGTATAAACCATTTCCACCTCCCAGGTTCCAATCAGAATTATAAGCCTGTATTAGGTTTTCAGTCGCCTCAACGACATTGCCTTTTAACGGTATCCAATCAAAATGAGCGATCGCAATACACCCATTTGCTTTGAGTATGCGAATCACTTCCTGAATAGCACGGGAGCGATCGAACCAATGCCAGCACTGTCCTGCAGTTACAACATCAGCGCTAGACTCTTCTAACCCCGTGTTCTCAGCAGTTGCTAGGCGATAATCTACATTAATATTATTCGCGAGATCTAATTGCTTTGCTTGTTCGAGGAGAGATGTTGATGGATCGATGCCAATGACATGACATCCTCTCATTGCAAAGCTACGTGCGAGTGTTCCCGTTCCTGTTCCGATGTCTACAACCTTTTGTCCGGGCAAACCAATACCGTATTCAGACAGTCTGTTAAACAATGAACTGGGAAAGCCAGCACGATGTTTTGCGTAATCACTAGCAGTTGCACCAAAATCAATTTTCATGAAATTCTCTATAAGGAGAAAAGATGAAGTATGAAGGATAAAATTAAAACTTTTATCCTGTATACCTTTTCATCCTTTATCCTTTATCCCCTATACTTTACTAACCATTGTATGGGTTGCCCACTCTATCCACAAAAACGTTGTAGGATAATGGCAAGCGTCCGGGATCGCGGCGCGGTTCTGCTGCATATCCAACAGGGACAAGAACTGCGATCGCAATATCTGGATTTTCTGCCACACCAATGACTTCTTTCACTTTCTCTTCAATCCAACCATTCATAAAGCAGGTAGACAAGCCCAGACTTTCTGCGGCAAGTACCAAATGGGTAGCAGCAATTATGGCATCCTTAATAGCATACTCTCGCCGCTTGTCTCCCAGCCCAGTTTGGAATTGAGGGATAGAGTTTTTGAAATACTCCACTGTCTTTTCATTCCATGCACCTGTTTCAAGTGCTTTGTGAAAAATCGGTGTTAAATCTTGTTCCCCTGCAGCCACATCAGCAGCAAAGACAAAAGTCACGGGTGCTTCAACGACTTGCTTTTGATTCCAAGATGCAGCTGCAAGCGCGGCTCTTTGTGCCTCATCTTGTACGAGAATTATCCGCCAATCTTGAATATTAAAGCTACTTGGTGCTGCTACAGTCAGTTCTACAAGTTGCTTAAGCAGTTCTGGCGATATGGGATCTGGTTTGAAAGTTTTAATAGAGCGACGCTGATATATAGCGCTAGGTACATCCAGAGGTTTGGTTTTCAGGTCTAGTTCTTGAACCATTGGATTTATCCGTGATTTTTCTCACATTATAGAGTTGTTAGAGGATGTTTTAAAGTTTTAGGCGAATCTAATTCGCTACTATACATCCGAAGTCCGCCTACGCGGACTAACGGAAAATCAGGAGCTTGAAACCCACGTCGGTGGGTTTTGTTTGTATAGCAAAGGTTTAAAGTTTTAGGCGAATCTAATTCGCTACTATACATCCGAAGTCCGCCTACGCGGACTAACGGAAAATCAGGAGCTTGAAACCCACGTCGGTGGGTTTTTATAGCCGCGACTTCCAGTCGCAAAGCTACTATACTAACGGAAAATCAAGAGCTTGAAACCCACGTCGGTGGGTTTTGTTTGTATAGCCGCGACTTCCAGTCGCAAAGCTACTATACTAACGGAAAATCAGGAGCTTGAAACCCACGTCGGTGGGTTTTGTTTGTATAGCCGCGACTTCCAGTCGCAAAGCTCTACAAATTACTATTTTGCTCCTACAGGAGACAAAGATTGTCGATCCAGTGCTGGGTAATCAGTGTAACCTTTGATCCCACCTGTATAAAATGTTGTTGGGTCTGCTTCATTCAGTGGTGCATTGAGAGCAAAGCGTTGGGGTAAATCTGGATTTGATATAAACAGCGTGCCAAAAGAAACTAACTGTGCTTCTTCCCTTTCTACAACTGTCTTGGCTTTGTCAAGAGTATAAGCGCCATTGACCATGAGCGTACCGTGAAAGCGTTCTCGAATATGACTGGTAGGTACTACTACTGCCCCATGTTTGATATCAGCTTCTATCGCTTCAAAGATATGTAGGTATGCTAAATCAAATTTGTTGAGCGCTTGTGCGACATAACTAAATGTCTCCAAAGGATTGGAGTCACGCATATCATTAAAAGTACCACTGGGAGAAAGGCGCACTCCTACTCGTTTTGAACCCCACACACTCATGACTGCTTCGGTGACTTCTAACAACAGTCTAGCACGATTCTCAACAGAACCGCCGTACCTGTCTGTGCGCTGATTTGTTCCATCCCGGAGAAATTGATCGAGTAAATAACCATTAGCGCCGTGAATTTCTACACCATCAAATCCAGCTACTAGGGCATTTTCTGCTCCCTTGCGAAATTGTTCTACAATATCAGAAATTTCTGATGTTTGTAGCGCACGAGGAGTTACATGAGGTTTCATTCCCTCATAAGTCAGTATCTCTCCTCTAGCAGCGATGGCAGAAGGTGCTACAGGTAAAGCTCCATCTGGTTGCAAATCTGGGTGCGAGATTCTGCCTACGTGCCATATTTGGAGAAAAATTCTTCCTCCCTGTTGATGCACTGCATCTGTTACCAACTTCCAACCTTCAACTTGTTCTTGTGAATAGATTCCAGGCGCATAAATATAGCCTAGACCTTGCGGAGCAACATGAGTTGCTTCGGCAATAATCAGCCCTGCGGTTGCTCGTTGGGCGTAATATGTGGCGTTGAGTTGATGCGGTACATTATTTTTAAGAGCGCGTTGTCTGGTCAAGGGAGCCATGACAATACGGTTGGGCAATTCTAAATTCCCTAATTTGTAAGGTGAGAGTAATACCATTTTGGATTTTAGATTTTGGATGCGTGGATGCGTGGATTGAGAAAGCATTGCTCACCTACATCGAACGGTGGGCAATGCCTTACGCCCGTACAGTGGTTGGTGGTTAGTGTGGGGTTTAAACAGCAGTCTTAAGAAGACCACCATCTACCCGTAAAGCAGCACCATTTGTGGCAGCTGCTAATGGACTGGACAGATAAATGACCATTGCTGCTACTTCTTCGATTGTGGCAAATCGTTTGATTAGGGAACTTGGACGAAGAGTTTGGAAAAAGTCGGCTTCAACTTCACTTTGGCTAATTCCTCGTTCTTTTGCCATATTTGCTATGAACTTATCAACCCCCTCGGAACGAGTTGGTCCTGCAAGAACACTGTTTACCGTGACTGCAGTTCCAACTGTCATTTCTGCTAAACCTCTTGCAACAGATAACTGAGCCGTCTTAGTCATCCCATAGTGAATCATCTCAACGGGAATATTTAGTGCAGATTCACTAGAGATAAAAATCATACGTCCCCAATTTTGCTCTAGCATTTTTGAGAGGTATTGACGACTGAGCCTGACTCCACTCAAAACGTTGGCTTCAAAAATATCTAACCAATCTTCATCGGTAATTTCTGAAAATGGTTTTGGCTCATAAATACCAAGATTGTTAACTAGAATGTCTGTGCTCGAAACCTTTTGAAAGACTTTTTCCGCACCTTCTTTTTTTGCTAAGTCCGCAGCTATTCCAGAAACTTTCGCATCTGGGTTGGTATGTTTAATTTTATCGACTGCTTGTGATACCCGTTGCTCTGACCTTCCGGTGATAATTACCGATGCACCTTCTTGTACCAGCCCTTGGGCAATTGCAAAACCAATACCCGCAGTCGATCCACTTACCAGCGCAGTTTTACCTTGTAACTTCAAGTCCATAGGGTGCTCCTGTAATATCAGTGACCAGTGACCAGTGACCAGTGACCGAATAATTACTAATTCGTAATTGAATTCTTAATTACAAATTATGAACTATCAATTACGAATTATTTAACTGTATTACAGGTGCTGTGTTAAAGTCTTAGCCAAGGTTGTCTTTGGAACTGCACCTACTACCGTATCAACTTGCCGCCCCCCTTTAAACACCATCAGTGTTGGAATGCTGCGAATTCCATAATGACTGGCAACAGTAGGATATTGGTCTGTGTTTAGCTTCACAACCTTTACCTGTCCTGTATATTCGGTAGCAATCTCATCTACTACGGGAGCTACCATGCGACATGGACCGCACCACGGTGCCCAAAAGTCAACCAATACCGGGACTGCACTTTCGAGGACTTCTTGCTTGAATGTGGACTCTGTCACGCTTGTAACGGATGACATATTTAGCCCTCCTCTGTATTTCGATATTTCGATATTATCGAATAAATGAAAGAATGTCAACTCTGTGACATAATGTAAATATGAAATTCCTGTATCATCCAGATAAAAAAAACATTTCTTTGCCTGGAGTGTTGTATGCCCTGGGCGATCCAGTGCGGTTGGAAATTGTGCGACGTTTGGCAACCGAAGGAGAGCAATGCTGCGGTGACTTCGATTTTGCGATCGCTAAGTCAACTATGTCCAACCACTTTAAGATACTGAGGGAATCGGGTGTCATTTTGACTCGAAAAGAAGGCACTCAACACATTAATATTTTGCGACGAGAAGATTTAGAGTTACTGTTTCCGGAGTTGCTTGATGTCGTGTTGCGATCGGCTAAACCTCTACAGTTAACCATGAGTAGGGGACTGGGTATTGGAGACTGGGGATAGAGATTATAGATATTACAGCAGTTGTTGAGTAAGTAAGTTGAATTAAATATTAAGATGTAATGCGGGCATCTTGCCTGCAAGTGAAAGCCACATTGAGCAATTGCCCACAACAAAGATATAAAAATTCCTCTTCCCTAACCCAGAGACTCCGATGACTTCTGCAGCATCTATTACCATGTGGACTCCCCTGCGCCAACCGATTTTTCGCGCTCTTTGGATTGCATCAGCAGTATCAAGCATTGGCACTTGGATGCATGACGTAGGTGCAGCATGGCTGATGACTTCTCTTGCACCCAATTCACCTTTGCTAGTAGCACTGATGCAGGCGGCGGCTAGCTTGCCATTTTTTTTGTTAGCTTTACCCGCAGGTGCGCTCGCAGATGTTGTGGATCGCCGCAAAATGTTACTGTGGACGCAAAGTTGGATGTTAGCTGCCGCTACTTTGTTGGGAGTGCTAACAGTCGCTAAAATTACAACTCCTCCAGTACTTTTGTTACTCACCTTTGCCCTAAGTATTGGCAGCGCAATGAATATGCCTGTATGGCAGGCGGTGACTCCAGAACTTGTACCCAGGGAGGAACTTTCTCAAGCTGTGACTCTCAGTGGTATAGTAGTTAACCTTTCACGCTCCATCGGTCCGGCTTTGGCGGGGGTATTTATTGCAGCAGCAGGAACGGGCTTTGTTTTCCTGCTAAATGCAGTTTCTTTTGTTGGGGTGATACTTGTTATTTCTCAATGGCAACGGACGCCTCAAAAAAGTGGCTTACCAACAGAACGTTTTGTAGGAGCAATGCAAGCGGGGATACGTTACATTCGCTATGCCCCTGTTTTTCAAGCCGTGTTGTTCAGAACAGTTGCCTATATTTTCTTTGCTAGTGCTTTATTTGCCTTACTACCTTTAGTGGGACGTCAAGAGTTAAAGCTGGATGCGTTGGGGTACGGTATTATTCTTGGCTTTTGGGGTATTGGGGGATTGGCAGGTGCTTTCCTTTTACCCAAATTGCGACAGCAGTTTGCTGTTGATAAATTGGTAGCAGGGTCTTCCATACTCATGGGAGGAATGATGCTGGCGATCGCATTTTTCCGCAGCGTTCCTCTAGTTTGTGTTGTCATGCTCCTTGTGGGAATTGCATCCCTAAGTGTCATGGTTAGTTTGAATGTAGCTGCACAAACAGCAGTTCCTACGTGGGTACGTGCAAGAGCATTATCGGTACATTTGCTGGTGTTTCAGGGCTGTATGGTATTGGGCAGCCTTTTATGGGGTACATTAGCGCAATATACTGGTATTTCAAATTCCCTAGCCATTGCTGCTGTAGGGTTAATCGTGTTTGTCGCCTTAACAGTGCGATTTCGCCTTCATTGTGCTGAGAAATTGAATTTGCAGGCATCTTTGCATTGGGATGAGCCGACTCATGCCTTTGAACCTTGTCCGAATGACGGTCCGGTGTTAATTTCGATAGAATATTGTATCGATCCTGCAAATGCTGAAGAGTTTGCCAAGGCAGTACAAGCAATTGGTAAGATCCGTTTGCGTGATGGTGCTATTCAGTGGGGTGTGTATCAAGATTTATCCGATCCTACACGGTTTGTGGAAACCTCAATAGTTGAGTCGTGGGCAGAACACAAGCGGCAATTTGAGAGAGTCACAATGCAAGATAAGGTGATTGAAGAACGAGTTCGCGCCTTTCATGTTGGTGAAGCACCACCAAAGCTAACCCAGATGATTTACTCTAACTACACGGATGCAAGAGGCTTCCGACAACCTTGCTAATAAACGATGGAATAGGAACAAGTCTAATTACTCTTGACAGGCGATCTCTTTGACTAGTTAACTTTATTTGTGAAGTCGGAGGATAACCTAGTTAGTATAATAGTTAAGTCAGTGCCAAGGTACCATATCATATAAGAAAATAAAAAAACTTAACAATGGTAGAACGCCCAATTAAGAAATCAGAACGTCAGTCTAACACCAATGCTGACAGCAATTCGGAAAATTTAGATTCTACACCTCCTGTTGAATCAAATCCTAAAAGCATAAAACGGAATAGCGATCGCGGAGCAGATTCTTCAGAACGTCGCTCTTCGGGTAAAGGCAAAAAATCATCTTATGGAAATGAATTCAAGCCGCCAGTTAATCCGGCTTTAGCACGTGGACCAAAACCTGTCAAGTCAAAACCGAATGTCATCGTAGAACCTCAAGTTGAAGCGGAATCGGTTTCTGAAGAGTCCCAAGACCAAGCAACAGAAGGTTAAGAGGAAACAGATTCATAATTTTATGTGTAGAAAATTATAAAAAGTTTTCTACACATTATTTTCATTCCAGTATGGTACAATAGTACCAGTGCCATCACAATTCCCACCAACGCATGGTGGGTTTTTCTATTTCCATCATAGTACCTTATATAAATGCCCCGCCAACTGGTGCAAACTCCTCAGCATTAAGTTCACTCACACCATCAGAACAAAGTACTGAAAATACTGCTTTAGCCAATATCAGATGGGATGTGGTTGTTGGGTGTAAACCATCCCAGAAAAAGAACTTATCTGTACCTTGCTGAGATTGAGCAATTTGGTCAAGTTCAGCATCAGTAACATTTGTGAACCCAAATTTTGCTGGGTTGTTCATGATTTGACTAAAGATTGAATTAACATCGAACAAGAGAATATCCACACTCTCACCACAAGAGAATTTTAAGGCATCAAGAGCTTTTGCCAAACCCGTGTTATGAGCTTTTGTTAACTCATTCAGTAAGATAGATTGCTCGGGGTTATTACGAGTTAACGGTACTAAGCCTAAATCTGGTAAATTCAGAACCAATATATTCCGAGCACCTATTTTAGCAAGTGAGGAGACAGCGTTCGACAGATTTTGAATAGGTAAGGTAGGGTGAGTCACGTCACCACCCAAGTAATCGTTACCTCCAGCCCACACAATGTAAAGATCTGGGGAGTTAGCATCCTGACGGCTTTCCTTAACAGATGCAGTAAAGTTATCAATTTGCTGCTGCAATCCCGGTAAGTTTAGTGGGTTATTGGGAATCATAGTATTCGCGCTTCCTGTATTCGCACCACCTACCGCAAAATTTGTGCTTCTGTTCGCCGTCAATCCCAGAAATAGTGCAAGATATTCTACCCATACCAAACCATTAGAAAAATGACCTTGAAAGTATGGCGGTGATGGTGGGCTTCCCTCACCTGTCGCCTTTTCTGTCGCATCAAAAGCATTACCAAGATCGCTGAGGCTATCACCAAATACGTAAAGAACATCGAATTTACGCTGCAATTGTAATATTCCTCGGGAATCTGGTGTAACAGATACGCTTTCTAAGTTGGGGCTTAGATGGCGATACTGATTAACCATGTCATAAATATTAACGTGCATAGCTGTGGTTTATCCTCTAAGCTTGAGATGTTTTTTTGAAAAACAAAGGCGAGAGTAATGACTTGTACCTTGCTATAGAGAATATAGGTGACAGCAGATTGTACTTATGCACAGTAACCGCCCACGAGTCTGTAGAGGCGCAATGCCTTGCGCCCCTACGCCTAGATCTGTTACAAACATTTTTTGACTTGGTATTACTGTTTACAATGCTCTAAGTTCTGGCAATAATGTCTGTTAGAGCATCTCATCAAATGAGAGCCTCATTCTCGATCGCTAACCAAGGTTATTGATGACTACGACCAAATCCGATTACCGTCTTCATCAACTCGTGCTTGGCGAATAACATCAGAAATTTCTTCTGCATCTTTTACGTGATGAAGTGCTTTCTGTTCGCCATCTGGTTCATTCACAACAAAGTATGTGGGAACTGTAATATGGTCGCCTGTAATGTCTGGTGAATCTACAGCAACTTGTTGAGCTTTTTCTTCTACTGATTGAGGTTTGTCAGCAATGACATCACCTGGATTTGCCGTTAAATTTCTTTCTTTAGCTGTTGGCTCTTCTCGAGCATGCCAGTCTTGGCTAACTGGTTGTCTGATTTCACGATCTGGCTGATTACTCATGATTTTATCCTGTAGCTTTACAACTTTACACTGACTAAAATTACTCTAGACAATTAAAATATTGATTGGATCTTTCAATAGAAAGACTTTTTAATCAGTGACCAGGAATCAGTGACCAGTGACCAGTGACCAGTGACCAGTGACCAGTGACCAGGAATCAGTGACCAGTGATGGTTGACAACAAAAGTTAAATTTGTTATCTTACTGTGCCATAAGTAAGAAATATCAATTTAAATAACAAACGTGAATATAACTCCATCCCGTAAAAAGCCGCGTGTCGTCTCATGGCAGGCGGTTTTCTCATTGTTTATGTTCGTTTTTATGTACCTTCCTATACTGGTACTAGCTTTCTATAGCTTCAACCAATCTCCCTACAGTGCAACTTGGCAAGGTTTCACGTTGGATTGGTATAACAGACTTTTCAATGATGAGCGTATTTTGTCAGCTTTACAAAACAGTTTGATAGTTGCATTTAGTGCTGTAGGTATTTCTGCTATATTAGGAACTTTGATGGCAGTGGGTTTGGGACGTTATCGGTTTCCTGGAAAAACTCTCTATCGTGGGATTTCTTACCTGCCTTTGATTATCCCTGATATTGCGATCGCAGTTGCCACTTTAGTCTTCCTTGCTGCATTTGCGATTCCCCTCAATATATGGACAATTGTGGCAGCTCATGTGGTGTTTTGTCTTGCCTATATTAGTCTTGTTGTGTCATCTCGACTTACCAACCTAGATCCCCATTTAGAAGAAGCAGCACTCGACTTAGGTGCAACACCCGTACAAGCCTTTATAAAAGTCTTATTACCCCAGTTAATGCCAGGTATTATTGCTGGTTGCTTGCTCGCTTTTATCCTGAGTTTAGATGATTTTCTCATCGCTAGCTTTACTGCAGGTAGCGGTTCCAACACTCTACCAATAGAAATATTTAGTCGTATTAGAACGGGAGTTAAACCAGATATAAATGCTCTCAGTGTAATTTTGATTGTCGTTTCTGCTTTTATTGCATTGGTAGCCGAATTAATTCGCGCTTCTAGCCATAGAAAATAAATTTCGTCAATTAGTGGTTAGTGGTCACTGGTCACTGGTCACTGGTCACTGGTCACTGGTTAGGTGTTAAATGTTCAGTATTAACTGTTAAAATTTTTTGAGCAGATTATTATTGATATAACAGAAATTTGTGAGATTGCATTTGCATCTTAACTTAGGTAAGTGCAAATCAACAGACTTCAAATATAAAATGTAAATATATCTAAAATCCATACCAATGACAAGTGACAAATGACAACTGACTTATTTACTGAATATTGATAAATTCCTGATTTATAAATTTTTAACCGTATATAAACAAAGACAGAGAATTTTCTTTATCTGTATCTACCAAAGTGGAAAGTGAGAACAGGTGGAAAACTTCTGTATGCAGAGATACACATCTGTCTTCAACCTCGCTCAGTAAGAGCCAATTCCAGACAATATGCGATACATGGCTCACTATGCAAATTTGCCAAAATCCTCATTGCTCAAATCCCTTCAATCCTGATGGCAACAGATTTTGCAACAGTTGCGGACAAAGCAACTTTGGCAACTTCCTCAGGAACCGCTACCGTGTATTAAGACTGCTAGGCGAAGGCGGGTTTAGCAGAACCTATGCTACTGAAGATGCGGATAGACTTGATGCACCTTGCGTCATCAAGCAGTTCTTCCCACAGGTACAGGGGACTTCGGAACGTACTAAAGCTGCAGAATTGTTCAAGCAAGAAGCGAAACGACTGTACGAACTTGGAGAAAATCACATCCAAATTCCTAGATTGCTGGCTTACTTTGAACAAGGGTCTAGTTTGTATCTCGTACAAGAATTTATCCAAGGGAAAACTCTCTTACAAGAACTTCAGCAACAACCTTTTGGTGAAGAACAAATTCGAGAACTGTTAGCGGATCTACTACCAGTTCTTGAATTTATTCACGAACGTAACGTCATCCATCGGGATATCAAACCAGAGAATATCATCCGCCGACAATCGGATAGGAGACTCGTATTAATTGACTTTGGTGGTGCAAAACAGGTTACCCAAACTAGCCTATCGAGACAAGCAACAGTACTTTATACAATTGGTTACGCACCTAGCGAACAAATGGCTGGTTTTGCTTGTCACGCTAGCGATTTGTACTCTTTAGGAGTCACTTGCGTGCGACTTCTAACTCAGTGCTTACCCGTACAAGATGCTTGCGGACAGATAGATGATACTCTTTACGATCCCTTGAATGGAATATGGTTGTGGCGAGAGCATTTACAGAATACAGATATTACTATTAGTGATGAATTAGGGCAAATTTTAGATAAATTACTGAGTCATTTGGCAAGGGATAGATATCAATCTGCTACAGAAGTTCTGCAAGAGTTGAAGGCTCTCAAAGTAACTGTTACACAATCAATTTTGGGAGCGCCACAATTAGTACAATCATCGCTTCAAGAGAAGCAATTAACAATGGTAACCTCCGAATTAAAAGATTTTTCAGAATTTTCCGAACTACAAACGTTTCAATTTGATGTGGTCACAGTTGATCGGGAAGGAAATAAGATTAAAAGCGATCGCAGAAGCTCAAAGTTTTACACAGAAGATTTAGGTCAAGAAATTATCATGCATATGGTGGCAATTCCTGGTGGCAATTTTATCATGGGTTCACCAGAGAACGAGGGAGATAGTGACGAACGCCCCCAACACGAAGTTAATATCAAACCTTTTTTTATGGGTAAGTTTCCCGTCACTCAAGCACATTGGAAAGCTGTAGCAGCTTTGCCAAAAGTCAAACAATCTTTAAATCCCAACCCATCCAAATTCAAAGGGGCAAATCGACCTGTGGAAAATGTTTCTTGGCATGAAGCGATCGAATTCTGTACCAGACTGACTGAAAAAACAGGACGGTTGTATCGTTTACCCAGTGAATCTGAGTGGGAATATGCTTGTCGTGCTGGAACAATCACCCCCTACCACTTTGGTGAAACGCTCACAGCTGAGGTGGCAAACTGTAGCGCTAGTGATTCTGACGCCTCCAAACTCACAACCAAATCGCGCAAAGAAACAACAGTGGTAGGTAGTTTTCAAGTAGCAAATGCCTTCGGATTGTACGATATGCACGGGCTTGTTTGGGAATGGTGTGCTGACGCTTGGCACAAAAATTATGAAGGCGCACCGATAGATGGAACTGCTTGGGAAGTTGGTGGAGATGAGAATCGCCGAGTCTTGCGGGGTGGTTCTTGGAGTTTTAGCCCCGAACTGTGTCGCAGCGCTAGCCGCAGTTGGAATGAACCAGATGGTGGGCTGAGGATTTGCGGTTTTCGAGTTGTCGCAACTTGGTAATTTTGGATTTTAGATTTTGGATTTTGGATTCATCTCTCATTTCTGGCTAGAGAGGGAAGAATGAACCGCAAAGACGCAAAGAGCACGAAGAAAGAGAAGAAGATCGGTAGGTTGGGTTGAGGAACGAAACCCAACATTTCATAAAAATACCATCTAGAGCGCCGATCCAGTAGAAGTGATTGATACAAGACTCAGGATATGCAGGGTGCCTTGCTGAAGTATTGGGGCTAAAAATATGAATGCGAATTTCAAACTTTTGTTGAACAAGTCTTGGTTACTAGTATGCAGCGAAGGAGCCTGTGTAGTGATGGATAATTTTAGCTCTCATAAAGTTGCAGGAATTCAAGAAGCAATTGAGGCTGTGGGCGCACACTTGGTTTATTTATCACCATATCCGCACAGTTATTTGCGACAACACTATTGATAGAATTAGTTAAAAACTTTCTTTTATCATTTGACATTAGTGACGCAACAACGAACTCAGCAGCAAAAAATCCTGATTTTAACAGCTATTCCTCACGGTCTGCGCCTAGATCGAGAAATTAGGGAAATTCAGGACGCTATTTATCGTGCCATTAGAAGAGATCTGTTTGAAGTTAGCATCAGAACGGCTGTACGCCCTCAAGATATTCGCAGAGCGATTGCAGAAACACACCCTCAAATTGTCCATTTTTGTGGACATGGTATGCCAGATGGCAGTTTGGTGTTGGAGGATGATGAAGGAAACAACAAACCTGTGCAACCAGAAGGGCTAGCAGCGCTGTTTAAGTTGCATACTGAGTACGTGAATTGTGTGCTACTTAATATATGCTACTCAGCTAATCTTGCTAAGGCAATTAGCGAACACATTTATTATGCGATCGGTATGAATCAAGCAATAGGAGATAATGCTGCGATCGCATTTAGTCGAGGATTTTATGATGCATTAGGTTACAAAGATTTAGATAATAAAGATATATTTCAAAGAGCATTTGATGAAGGTTTAGTTGCTATTAAGCTAGAGAGTTTTTCTGAAGGAAAAATTCCTATTCTAGAAAAGAAAATTTCATGGCAATCCATTGAGGAAACTACCCAGAAATTAGGGAAAATTGCTGATATCTCTGAAGAATTACCTCAATCTATGACTACTAATTCTACTCAAACAACAGGTAAAAATGATGTTAGAAACAAGTCCGACCACAGTATTCAACATCTGTCAAATAAAATACAAATCTACAGATTGATTGCTGTGAGCCTCTTGCTTGCATTAGCGTTTGTCACACTGATAAATTTCTTAGTAACACTTCGTGATAAATTTGACAATACACAACAAAATTGCTTTGAATTAGCCACAAAAGAAAACAAACTCATTGTGGTAATTACTAGATTAAACGGTATTGATAACACTTTAGATCAAGTTATTCCCTTTGTTCAAGATCAAGTACTGGATCGACTGAGCAAGCAAGAACAACTAAATGTTGTAGTTTGTCCTGTTAAAGAAAGTGTATCAAACAAGAATGAAGCGAAAGTTTTAGGAAATAAATTAGGAGCAGCAATTATTGTTTGGGGGCGACAAAGTCCAGTAGAACTTGAGATACAAGTAACTACGCTAAAAATTGAAGTTGTATACTTAACTACTGTATCTATTTCTATGACTGATACCCAAACATTCGAGAATGTAAAAGATTTACCTAAGATGATTTCTCTAATGATAACTTTTGCATTAAGTGAAATTTATTCAAGATTAGAAAAACAAAATCTAAAAGCACGTGAAATTTTAAAAACATCGGTTATCTTAACTGAATTATCAGAACCAAACTTGAAGATTCAATATGTTAGAAAAACGTTAGGACTTGCATACTTATTTCTTGGTTACTTACACCTTCCTGTGGAAGGAAATTGTTTAAAAAAATATCTTCAAGATTGTATTGATAGTGCAAATTTATTTAGAAAATCCGCAACAATAGACTCTAGTATTTTCCAAGCTTTTATTGAAGAAGCTATTCTTCAAGAGCAGCTAGGTAATCTTGATGAGGCAATTCGAGTTTATAGTCAATTACTTGCAATTGCTCCGGAAACCAAAAAAGGGTTAATAGCTCGTGTTAGTAGATCTCTCTTATATTTGAATCAGAATAATACTAAAAAAGCTGTTGAAGATTTAAAATTTGCTTGTCAACGCGAACCGAATAATTACGAGTGGCTCAGTTATTTAGGAATTGCTCAACAGCAGGCGGGTGATACCAAAGCTGCAAAAGAAATATATCAATATCTTAGAAAATCTTTAAGTCAAAATCAAACAGCAAAAAATGAGGTGCTTTTTGTTTTAAAGAATCTAGCTAAAGCTCAACCTCAATTTCAGCAAGAAATCCAGTCAGTTATTTCTCTGCTTAGGTAATATCATTAATCTCAAAAACCCGGTTTCTTTAAGTTGATTCTACGAGAGATCAACTTTTGTAACAGAGAGAAACCGGGTTGTTTACCCCTATGTTGAATACTGTGTCAGCAAGCTAGACCTCTTTAGGTCTGTCAATGCGGATTTCACACATATAATCAGAGCATGTGCCATCTGGTAATCTCTCATATCTCTTACCATTACTTCCCACACAGGTACATGAACGACCCAGAAATTCGATAGGAGCAGACCTGAAACTCCAAGATATCGCACTACCTGTACTTCCAGGAACGAGGTTTACCACTGCTTCATCAAAACGTTGAGCTAGCGTTTCTAAAAAATCTACTGATACTGGAAGCTTTCGGCTCGACACATCTTCGGAATTCTTTGGGTTTTCTTCACCGATATTAGCAGTTTCAACTGTAGTTGTTGCGCTCATCAAATTCTTATTTCTAGAACCTGTACCTTGAAATGGCTGACACCACTCTACGGAATAAATTTCCTCCGATCGATCGCTTTCTTTTGGGATTAATCTATATTCGAGTCGAAGACCAAGGAGTTCACTCTCATCATACTTAGCATCAGCCAACTCTTTACAAATCGCATCTCGAACAACTCTCAACATTTCCTCAAAGTTGCTCTTTGCTGGTGATAGTTCTAATGGTAAATCTAGCGTCTCCCGAATAGCTTGTCTCTGTATTTGTTCTAAAAATGGCTCATTAAGATTGATTCTAGATGCCATATTTACTCCTACACATACACATATAATCCAAGTTACTGTTTACAAAAAATTCAATCAAATCAGTCTGCGCTCAATCTGGTAACCGCAATTGAGGACGATCGCCAAAATCAGGTACTCTGACAGGATTTTGTGCCAACTGTTCCAAAATAAGTTCCAAGGCGCGATCCAACTGAGAGTCTTTACCCTGTACCCAATCCTGGGGAGTAATTTCCACTTCAATATCTGGATCTGTGCCATAATTCTCTACTTTCCAACCAACATCTGTAAACCAAGAAGAATTTTCTGGTTGCGTCAAAATACTACCGTCTACTAAAAAATGACGCGATCGCAAACCAATCACTCCACCCCAAGTTCGCTTACCAACTAAAGTCCCCAACTTCATTAATTTAAAGCTATGACTGAAAATATCTCCATCTGATGCAGAGTATTCGTTTGCGATCGCCACAATTGGTCCTGCAACAGAATCATATGGATATGGTTGCGGCTGATTCCAACGGGGTACTTTGTAGCCAATCTGCTTGCGTGACAACTTCTCTAATAAAAGTTGCGATACGTGTCCTCCAGAGTTATATCGCACATCAACAATTAACCCCTCATACTGTGCTTCCATAGAATAATAGCGGTGAAACTCAGCATAACCTCTCGGTCCCATATCCGGTACGTGGACATAGCCAACCCGATGCTCTGTTTTTTCATGAACTATTTGACGGTTGTGCTCAACCCACTCCCGATAGCGGGCTTTGCTCTCGTCTTTTAGAGCTTTTACAGTAATAGTGCGATACTCCTCAGCAGAAGAAGAACCTGCAAAAGTTAGAGAAACCTCACATTCGGCTTGATGAACTAACATTTCTTGCAAAGGACGATCGCGACTGACTCGTTGTCCATTCACTGCTAACAGTAAATCGCCAACTTCAACATTAGTACCGAGACGATTCAAGGGAGAATCTGCTTTTTCATCCCAGGAGTCACCACGAACAATGTGTGCTACCCGATAAGCGTCTGCACTAGCATCGTAAGAAAAATCTGCACCCAAAAATCCTAATCGATAAAAGGGAGACTTCCGGTAATCACCACCTATTTCATAAGCGTGGGATGTCCCCAGTTCTCCTTGCATTTCCCAGATTAAATCTGAAAATTCAGAACGACTAGAAACCCTATCTAACAGAGGGCGATAGCGTTGCCAAACTCTTTCCCAATCCACACCAGACATATTTTCTACCCAAAAATGCTCTTTTTGCAACCGCCACGCTTCTCGCATCATTTGCTGAAATTCTTGAGTGGGAACTACAGAAATTCGCACTCGTTTTAAGTCAAGCCATCCAGTTTTTCTCCCTGGTTCATCTTCTATCTTATTATTGGTTTGAGGAGTAGCTGTACAGAGACGCAATCGATTTTTAGAACGATAGATGACAGTTTCGTTATCTCTAGCAACTTTGAAACTACTTATCTCTTTAGCGACAGTGTCTTGTTTTTGTTTGTCAAAATCGTAAACAAGCAGCAATGCTTTGTCATCTTTTTGATGGAGCCAGTCATCTTCATTATCCAAGCTTCCTTGAATTGGAAAAGAACTAAACAAGACTTTTCCTTTTAAACCCCAAATTTTTTTGTAACTCCCTTCTGGGATTGGAAAAGCAACAACTCTCTGGGTTATACCATCAAAATCTATTTCAATTTTAGGAATTTTTTTATTCTCAGATGTCAGAGCACTTTTTGCTTCTCCATTTTCTTCGCGATCGCTATTTTCACCAGATGATTTTTCCGTTGAATTTTGGGACTGCTTTGTCAGTGGTTTGGGAACAGGTACAAACGGTGATGGTGTATCTTTTTTTAGAGAAATGAGGAATGGACGTACTGCACGGGGAAAACCTAAGTCAAAGTAGAGGCTATCGTAAACCGGATTGAATTCTCGGTAGGAAAGAAAATAAAGGAATTTGCCTTCTGGATCGAAAGAAGGGCTAAAATCCCAAAAACAAGGTTCTGTCAAGCAATGAGTACTACCATCTTCAACAGAATATAGTTTAATTATCGATACTTTTGACTTGATTGAAAAGCTGTAGGCAACCCACTTACCATCTGGAGACCAAGAGAGTCCGCTCATCCGATTGTGGTTGCTGCGGTCAATTATACGACTTTCTTTAGTATTTAAATTTACCAAAATCAATTCGAGCCGATGGTTAGATAGAACTACCAAATCCTCCACTGGTGAAACATCCATTGCAACAGCTTGACCTAAATCCAGTCCATCCAAACGTTCTGGTTGTGCATTCGGACTTGGGCTGTGAATTTCAAGTGCTTCTATTCCTCTATTGTCAGAGATAGTAACAAATCGTTTGCGATCGTTCAACCAACGAGTTAAACGATAACGCACTCCATCTGGAAGCCCAATTTGAGTCACAGCACCTTCCCAGTTCCCAAACCAGAAACTTTTACCCCGACAGGTAATTAGAGTAGAGTGTCCTTCTGGATGTAAGTTATATTCTTCCAAATAGTGTGCAGCATCCACAAACTTGCGATGTCTCTGAACTTGAGGGCTGTGGAAGTCAACTTCAATTTGATAATTTTCCTCTAAAGTTGGATCGAAGCAAAAGAGTTCTGCACCTGCATGATACACAATTCGTTTGCCATCTGTAGTTGCATTACGCACATAGTATTCCCGACTGTAGGTATGTTGTTTTAAGTCTTCTCCAACAGGAGTACAGGAATAAAGGTTTCCAATCCCCTCATGGTCAGAAATAAAGTAAATACGCGCCCCCACCCACATGGGAACACTGATGTTTCCCGGTAAATCGATGAGTTTTTGGAACGTTCCCTTGGATGATGGATCGATCCAAAAGACTCCAGTTCTTCCACCTCGGTAGCGTTTCCAGTAAGCTAAGTCACTCGTGTTTTTACCTAAGACAACCCCACCATTCGTTCCATAGGAAATGTGATGAGCCAATCCTACAGGAAGGCGTTCTGGCATTCCTCCCTCTGAGTCAATACGGTAAAGATTGTGTATTCGCCGAAAAGGTTGTGCTGCATTACTGGAAAAAAGAATAGACTTGCCATCGAAACTCCAACCAACAACGGCTGTTGCTGCTCCCAAAAATGTCAGTCGTTTGGCAATACCACCATCAGCAGGCATCGTGTAAACTTCTGAATGACCTTCTTCTCGTCCGATAAAAGCCAGTAAAGTTCCATCAGGAGAAAAACAAGGGTGAGAGACTGCTCCCAGATTCGAAGTTAATCGTACAGCATACCCGCCCTTAAGTGGAACACTCCAAAGGTCATCTTCACACACAAAAACGACATTGGTATCGTGAATCGTTGGAAACCTGTAGTAGCCGGATTGTCTATTCATGGTTTTTGAGACACTGCTATGCATCTAACAATGTAATACACAAACATCTAATCCTGAGTATCAAATGGTATAGAGGGTGTAAACACTGAAATCAGAAGCGTAGTATAGTATAAATACTTGATTAGACTGACAAACAAGCACTATGTGATCTCCAGTTATGATGCAACTCATATCGCTAGCGCTGAAAGAAGTCAGGCTGATGTATTTCTCACAACAGATGACAGACTGTTCAGAAAAGCCCAAAAAAATTATCAATTAATTAACGTAAAGATTAATAATCCCGTTCAATGGCTCGCAGAAGTAGTACAAGCTGAGGAAAGCAATGATGAAAACTCAAAATGAAATCATTAAACAAGGCTACGACGCCTTAATCAATTCTCTGGGAGTTGCTGATACCATTCGATTTATTCAATATTTTAGTCTAGGTAAGGGGGATTATACCAAAGAACGTCATCAATGGCTAGAGCAAAAAACTTTGGCAGATGTTTTAGTGGAAATGAAACAATTGCAGGAAGACGATACCAATCAATATGACGAAATTATTGAGTAGTAACTAGTACTTGACCTGCAATCGTAATGATTATACAGACTGACTCAACGTGCGCCAAAAATTTCTGAAAGCGCTGAGACAATATCAAGATAGAAGTTACCTTGTACCGCTCGGAATAACTCAAATTTAGAATCGGGCGCACCAAAAAATGGTCTGAGAAACCATCCCAACTGCATTCCCACAAACGCATACAGAAACAACCACGATCGCAGTATAGTTGTACGGGTTTTTTTACCTACCTCATCTTGTTGTGAAAGTAATTGCATCCCCTCGTAAAGAAATTTGACGCCAAAAGAACCCGTGATCCCAAAAATTAAAACATTTAAAATTTTAAAAAATTGATATGAGTCAGGGGCTGTGATTAAAAAGAACAGCGTCACTGGTGCAAAACTAAATAAAAGTACGCTTATAACCGATACAGCTGTTAACAGAACAACGAAATGCTGTATAAAGCTGCTACGGGAACCAAAGAGTACATTAAAAAAGAATAAAGTTGGAAAACAAATGATGAGAGTCAGTAAATAAAACGCGGGTAGTTTGATACCCCCAGAAATTGCCTGCGCCCAACTGTGAGATGCACCAATAATTACGCCGTAGGTAGCAAAAAATATGGAACTTGAAACCAGCAGGGAACTGATTTTGCTTTGCAGTCTGACTTCTTGTCGGATTTCTTCTAGAAAAGCTTGGCGATCGCGCAGTAAGCTAAGAAGGACAGAAAAGTGTTGTACGCCTTGAAATTGTTTTTGAATCATAAAGTCTCTTAGATTTTGATTATTTAACCGCAGATGAACGCGGATGGACGCGGATAATTCTCTAAAAATAATCTGCGTGTATCTGCGTTCATCTGCGGTTCATTTAACGAAACCCCAACAAATAACTAACTGATTGGAGAATGCTTAGATAAAAATTGCCTTCCCTCTCTCTAAATAATTGAAAAGTAGAATCAGGTGTACCAAAGAAGGGTCTGAGAGTCCATCCTAACTGACTACCAACAAAAGCATAAAGAAATAACCAAGAACGTATAATTTTTTTACGGGTAGTGCTCCCCTCGCCGTCTTGTTCTAAAACTACACTTGTTGCTTGATATAAAGAAGAAATTCCAATAAATCCTGTTAAAGCAAAGATAATAACATTTAACAGAATTAGAAATTGATAATTATTTGTTGTAATTAAAAAGAACAGTGTGATAGGCGCAAAACTAAATAATAGTACGCTCGTTACAGAAACTGCTGTTAGGACTAAAGCAAAATGCTGACTGAAAGTGCGCTTTGAACCAAAAATAATGTTAGAAAAGAAAAGTGTAGGCAAACAAATCAGTAGTGTTATTAAATAGAGGGCTGGTAGTTTAATAGCAGAGGACAAAGCTTGCATCCAACTATGATAAGCACCAATGATTCCACCATAGATGGCAAGGAACAGGGAACTACAAACAAGCAAAGATATAATTTTATTTGGTAATCTGACTCCTTGACGAATATCTTCTAGAAATGCTTGTCGTTCTCGCAACAAGCCAATGAGTACTGCAAAGTATTTTATGCCTTGGGATTCTCGCTCTATCATGTTGTTGGTTGTTAGTTGTTAGTTGTTATTTGTTGGTTGTTGGTTACTTATTAATGGCTACTAACAACTAACCACTATCCACTAACCACTAACCAATTCAAAAATAATCCTTGCCAGAACCATACTTCCAACCCTCAGCTAAGCGATGCCAATAGTATTTGGAAACATGGGGCAAAGTTTTCATCCACGGTTGTAACATTTCACTTAGCAAAAACAAAGCAGCATAAACCCCTAAATTTCCGTAATGTACCATCCAATTGAGTAAAGTTCCCAATCCAACTTGTGGAATCACCTTGGCGACTAATCCGGGATGTGTCACACCAGTTTTGATGAGGGTTTGTGTCAGTGCGGGAAACTGCACCACATCTTGCAAAAATGGTTTGAGAACTGGTTCGCCTAACTGTTCCATTTGTTGAAAGACTGCAGACAGTAGTTGGTTAATTTGATTGGGGTCAATTTTTTGATTCACTCCCACACTCATGGCTCTTTGGAAAAGCCAAGTCACAGCTAAACTGGGTTGGTAGGGTTGCAGAATTGAGAGTGCGTTGGCAGATAATTGATTGGTTTGGAGTGCTTCATGAATGCCAAGTGTCAGACGCTCTAGGTGACGTACCATTGCACCAAAACCCCCAAAACTCAAGGGAGACTGGCTACCACTGCTATCTCCGACTGGTAGTATGCGATTCCAAGGTGTTTTTAAAGGACTTTGACGGTAGGAGGGGAAAAAGCCAAACAGTGCTCTTTGAAATGTCAACTGGTTTAACTCCACGCCTTGATATTCTGGCATTAAGCGCAGATAATCCTCAAAAAGTGCTTCCAAACCCATGCGTTGTGGATGTGTATCCATGTAAGTAAACAGGTAAGTAGTTCTACCATCTTTTGCTGGGAAAGCTTCCCAAAAGTACTGGCATTGATTGTGTAAGGGTGTGAAAGATAACAACAAATCCCCCGTGTGATTTTCCGGAAAACCTCGAGCGCAACTTCCCACCACCAAACACAGTGCATCTGGTTTTTTTCCTGCTCGTGCTTGTTGCACAATGGGGGAAAGATGTCCCATAGCGTCAAGAAGCAACCTGGTTGTGAACTGGTTATTGACTCTGACTCCGTCGGGATGAACGACGGCTTCTGTAAATGGTGTGTTCTCAAATAACTTTCCACCAGAGGCTAAAAATCTCTGTTTTAAGGTTTCTAAGAGGTAAACTGGATCTACGCCGATATTTAAAACATCCTCTACCCAAACTTCTGTACCGTTATGGAAGCCGACTCTAGCAGGGTTGTAAATTGTTGCGATCGCTTTCTCTAATTCTTCTGTTGTCAGTAAATTTAATTCTAAAAAAACTTGTAATTCTTTGCGGGAAATGTTCCATTCTTGTTCTCTACCTCGCAACATTCTCCGTTCTATGAGCGCCACTCGCACTCCTTTTAAAGCTAAGGCGCAGCCAATTAAAATGCCTAAGGTTCCACCGCAAATCACAACGTCCCAATCTACCGTACCTAAAGGCTCGGTTGTTTCCTTGACTACCATTGGTATTGGTGTATCGCCTTCTCTTATGGATGCTAAGATGCGATCGCTTTGACGTAGCCCCAATAAAACATTACCTGGTAGTTGCGAGAGAATTTCTTCTGTTAGCGACATACAAGCCAATTCCATCACCGTAAATTGCTTCTATAGGAATCCTAAATCATTTGTGAAATAAGGTGATTTCCAGAAAATTAATTACCGGGGAATCGGTAACCTGTCGTAGGGGCGCAATGCCTTGCGCCCCTACAGAGGTAAAATCTTTCTCAGAAATTACCTAGAGAAACCCAGTATTTTGGGAGATACTGTGGTTTGGTAAGGGAATAGACTTCTCGAACTACTAATCTTGTTTCTGCCTCCCCTCAGCTTCCAAATACTCAAAATTAGGATAATCAAAAATAGGAGACAGAGTAGGAATATTACCCATAACAGCTAAATCATCTCTGATTTTACCTGTCAAAGCCGCTATTAAAACATTATGTTGGCCAATGATTGAGGTAAGTGCTTCTATATTTCGGTTCTCCCAGTAACCGGCTTCATCGCTAACATCACAAGTAATTCCTAACTCACAAGCCGCGTCGAGCATTTTCACAATCAATAAATGACACTTGAGAAAATTCTCCAAACCTCCATATTTGGGATTGCTAGCATATTGGGTTTTACAAAAACCCCTCCACGACCAATCATTAACATCTTTGATTTCTGAGTGGGTAGCCAAACCAAAAATAGGAGTTTCCGAACCTTCTCCAGGAAGCAAATCAAAACCAATAATATAGGTAGGATGTCTAATTAAATCTTTGTGAGTGAATATATTAAACATTAGACAAACAACATACCGAAGATACAGGATAAGTTTTTACACAAGAGGCAATTGAGACAGCGTTTGATTTGACTAAGGGACAGCTTTGATGATGGACGGAACTTACTACCTATGCACGCACAACGGTAACAGAACGTCCTTAATTCGTAGTTGTCACTTGAGTAATTAAGCGGACATTATGTGCTGCTTTGGTTCTGGAATTGGACGACCTAGTTCCTTGGCTGTCTCAATCCACTCCTGCATGATAATTTCTACATTTTCCAGTGCTTGTTGATACGTAGAACCATCAGCTGCACAACCTGGTAATTCTGGGACGTCCGCAATAAATGCTTGGTCTTCCTGGCTCCAATATAGAATAACTTCATAGCGAAGCGTCATCTTGACCTCCTAAATTATACTTAAAAATCACTGCACGTACTTGGTTTACCTGATAATACTTTCGGGTTGGAATGGATGTATTGCCGCCACTCCATAAATTAAGAATTTTTTGATGGTAAGGTCTAAATATTTATTATTTTAACTGTTGGATGAGGACATTACGCTCCCAACCGTGAACAGTTTAGAATGATTGAGCAGTAGGTAGGTCTTTTGGCAAGTTATCAGAGATGGGCGCTAGATAGATCGTGACACGTTTATCAAAAGCTGCTGCAATATGATTTAGCATAGCGATCGCGTCTCCTTCGTAGTCAGCATCTTCTAGTTGGCAAATAACTGATGTAGCTACGCCAACAAGTTTAGCAAGTTCACTTTGAGAAAGTCCTTCCTCTTCTCGAAGGAGATTGGTTTTTCGAGCTACTTCATCATTAATTCTTGCCTGTTGGAGTGCCGCAATGCGCTCGGGTTTTCCCTGGTAATAGCGCTGATGTATAATTCTGAGGGCGTTAGTTGTTGTTCTCTCTTCTCTCATTCTTTTCTGGCAGATTATGTAGCCATTCTAACACTGGAACACTTCCATCCTCCTCTTTGTAGAAGATTACTAATGTTATTGGCACATCTTCTCCTAATATGTTCGCATTTTTGTGAATATACTGCAAATGGTTTCTTATTGCAAAATCGGAGATAGGCAAGCAAAATTTAATGCTAAGTAACCCTGATGCATAATTTAGTTGTGCGAACGGCGTTTTAAGTTTTCCCACAAACCACACTGTCAGTACATAAATTCTTTAATTACTAAAAATTTACCATATCTTTAAAAAGATAAATATACTGTAAAGAAAGTTCAAAAAATAGCTTTTCTCTAAAAAAAAGTAATTATGGTAGTTAAGGATTATTTGCCCTAAAACCACAAAAGTCGGTATTAAAGCAAATCGAAATAAGTGTTGATTTGTGATTTTTTTATGAAAATAGCATTCATTTTAGGTGAGTTTCCTGTATTATCAGAAACTTTTATCCTGAATCAAATTACAGGGTTAATCTCGCGAGGACATGAGGTACATATTTACGGTTACCGTCCTGATGATATGTCTAAAATACATCCAGATATAGAAAAATATCAACTTCTTCAACGGACTCACTACATACCTTCAATTTCAACAAATTACTTAGGTCGAGTGCTAAAAGGGCTGGGATTAATAGTGACTAATTTACACAAAAGCCCATTGGTTATACTGCGATCGCTAAACTTTTTAAAATACGGTAAATATGCCACTTCCCTTCGGCTGTTATACTCAGTAATACCACTCCTGAAGTCCAAGCAGTACGATATTATTCACGGTCAATTTGGAATGCATGGTATCGAAGGTCAGATACTCCGCGATATTGGTGCGATCGAAGGCAAATTGGTCACTTCATTCCGAGGTTATGATATTAGCTACTATGTTCAAGAGTGTGGCGAAGATGTTTATAATGAACTTTTTGTCAAAGGAGATTTTTTCCTTGCCAATTGTGAATTTTTCCGACAAAAAGCCATTAACCTAGGTTGCGATCGCAACAAAATTGTAGTTCTTCGTTCGGGAATAGACTGTAGCAGATTTCAGTTTAAAGCACGGCGTCCTAACGCAAATAACAAAATTCGGATTGTTACTGTTGGGCGTCTTGTTGAGAAGAAAGGTATAGAGTACGGTATTCGCGCCCTTGCCAAAGTGGCAAATGTTCATCCAAATGTTGAATACAATGTCATAGGTGATGGCTACTTAAAAACAGAGTTACATTTGTTGATAGAAGAATTGAAAATAACTGACAAAGTTAAACTTCTAGGCTGGAAAAATCAGCAAGAAATTATTGACATCCTAGACAATTCTCATTTATTTATAGCTCCAAGTGTAACTGCTCAAGATGGCAATCAAGACGCTCCAGTTAACACTTTAAAAGAGGCAATGGCAATGGGTTTACCAGTCATAGGTACCTTTCATGGCGGTATTCCCGAACTCGTACAAGATGGTGTTTCTGGGTTTCTCGTTCCAGAGCGAGATGCGGATGCCATAGCTGAAAAGTTAATTTATTTGATCGAGCATCCCGATATTTGGGAAAACATGGGCGCAGTTGGCCGTACTTGTGTAGAGGCAAACTACGATATTAATAAGTTGAACGATAAGCTAGTCGAGATTTACCAACTAGTAGCAATGACCCCCCATCAACCAAGTCAGGAAGAAATGTCAGTGGTCACCGCAAATCGCGAATACACTAATCCGTAGTTACACTATAAGTGGTATAACTCAAAAGGGATAATATTGAATGAAACACCTATCGAATAACATTAGAGCAGGATTTAGATATGAACTCATCAGAAGTAACAAACCCGCAAGTGACTATTGTCGTCGTTCCACGAGAACGCTTCAGTTACACCCGTGAATCTCTTGAAAGTATCTACGCATATACTGAATATCCTTTTCAGTTAGTTTACGTAGATGGTGGTTCACCATCTCATATCAAAAAGTACCTAACAGAGCAAGCTATCCAAAAGCAATTTCAACTGCTCCGCACCGAACATTACCTCTCTCCAAACCACGCTAGAAATATTGGTTTGCGTCAAGTTCACAGCAAATATGTCGTTTTTATTGATAACGACGTTGTCGTTACCCCTGGTTGGCTGAAGACTTTGGTGTCCTGTGCGGAAGAAACGGAAGCGACTTTAGTCAGCCCTCTGATTTGTCAAGGGACTCCCCTACATGAAGAAGTGCATTGTGCGGGTGGTGAATCTGGAGTTGTGCTAGAAACCAAAGGCGAAACAACAAGACGGCGGATAATTGAAAAAATTTACAAGCAAGGTCGTCAAATTTCAGAAGTCCGTCCTCAATTGCAACGGCAAAAAACTGGGCTAGCAGAATTCCACTGCATGATGGTACGCACGGAAATATTTGAGAAAATCGGTCTTTTGGATGAAGCCCTGCTGAATACCAAAGAACACGTCGATTTGTGCATTCAGGTGGCTGAAGTTGGTGGTACGATCTATTTAGAACCAGATTCTCTAGTCACTTACGTACCAGGACCTCCACTTGATTGGACAGACGTACATTACTATATGTTGCGTTGGAGTGATGAGTGGGAACTCACAAGCCTAAAACGCCTCCGGGACAAGTGGAACCTCACTGAAGATGAATACTTTAAAAATAAGTACAAGCGGTTGGGATGGCGTCGCGACATGACAATTATCAATTCCATCGCCCGTAAAGTACCCTTTGGTAGATTTGGGTCACGGGTAGCAGGGAAAATACTGTATGAACTGGATAAGGTTTTGAACAGGTATATCACTAGCCACTATGCTAAAAGATACTTGCCAAGGTAAACGAAACGCTGTTTCATCAAAAGTGGTGAATGCGATCGCAGCCTCAACGCAAGGATGATACCCTGGAGAGTCTCCTTTCCAAAAAAAGCGTGTGGTAAAAGATACTCACCATACGCAAACAGAGAAGATGCAGTAAGGTGAAGAATTTTGAAACATAAAGAGAGCTTAAAATCGCAACTATCTGAGGTAATTTATACACCCGAAAGTCAACTGCGGCGTCCAATTGACTTGTTCAAACAAATGTGGCGCGACTTGCTAGCTTCTCGCGAACTTGCATGGCGGTTGATGGTACGGGATATTACAGCTCAATATCGGCAATCATTTTTAGGTGTAGCCTGGGCATTTTTACCGCCAATTGTCATGGCTATTGGCTTTACTCTTGCAAATGATGCCAATGTCATTAATGTTGGAAAGACAGACATACCTTATCCAGCTTATGTCATGTTCAGCACTGCGCTATGGCAAACATTTGTAGACGCATTAAATGGTCCGGTACAAGCCGTGACAGTTGCAAAACCAATGCTAGCGAGAGTGAATTTTCCTCGAGAGTCTCTGATTCTAGCAAAAGTAGGCGAAGTGTTTTTTAACTTTGCCATCAAATTGATTTTAATAGTGGGATTGTACTTCTGGTTTCGTATTTCTATCACCTGGACAGCGCTCTTAGTACCAGTTGCTTTAATTCATTTGATTATTCTGGGAACATTTATTGGTGTTTTGTTGGCTCCATTAGGAATTTTGTATCAAGATGTTTCTAAAGGGTTAACTCTTATTACAGGGTTTTGGCTATTTTTGACTCCCGTGGTTTATCCAGTTCCAAATGAAGGAACCTTTGGGTTATTAGTCAAGCTAAATCCTGTCACTCCTCTATTAGTGACAACACGAGAATTAGCAACAACAGGAGTTATCTCCAACCCTTTAGGATTTTGGGTTGTCAGTGTGCTTTCCTTTGTCGGATTGTTAGTAACTTGGGTGACTTTTCGACTAGCAATGCCTTTTGTTGTTGAGCGAGTGAGTTCTTAGTAATGACTAATTTAAGAGAAAAACAAATTACGGTTCATCATGAAGATACGGAAGTTGTTATTTCAGCCAAAAATGTTTCTAAAAAGTTTTGCAGGGACTTGAAAAACTCTTTGTTATACGGGCTTCAAGATATTGCGATCGAGTTAACAGGAGGAAACAGAAAAAGCGATACTTTAAGAGCAAAAGAATTTTGGGCGCTGAATGATGTTAGCTTTGACCTAAAGCGCGGACAAGCATTAGGCTTGGTTGGCTCGAATGGCGCTGGAAAAAGTACGCTATTACGCATCATTAGTGGTTTGATTAAGCCAGATACTGGTACAGTAAAAGTAAGAGGTAGAGTCGCACCTCTGATTGCTCTTGGTGCAGGATTTAATCCTATCCTAACGGGACGAGAAAATATCTATGCAAATATGTCCGTTCTGGGTTTAGCTACTGAAGAAATCGAAGAGAAATTTCAGGAAGTCGTTGATTTTGCTGGAATTGCAGATGCGATTGATGCACCAGTACAGACTTATAGTTCTGGAATGGCAGCACGATTGGGATTTGCGTGTGCAGTTCACATCGAGCCAGATGTTTTGCTGATTGATGAAGTGCTAGCTGTAGGAGACATTTCTTTTAAGATGAAATGTTATCAGAGACTTGCAAAACTCAGGGAACAGGGTACAGCTTTTATCTTAGTCTCCCATAATCCTCATGTTGTCTTAAATGTTTGTGAATCTTCTATTTATTTGAAGAAAGGCAATTTGGTAACTTCTGGTGAGACAAGCTCTGTCATTCGCAAATATGAAGAAGATCTTTGTTTGGGAGGTACAGAAGTATCTTCAGGAGTCATGTATTTACCTGAAAAACAAAAGAATGAAAGTCTTGGTGTTGATGTGATTTCTCTTTGTTTTAAGGATGAGCAAGGAAACATACTTGATAATCTTCTATCTGGCGAATTAGCCTACTTCTGTGTCGAATGTGCATCACATATAAAAGTAGAGAATATCAATATAGGTATCTTAATTACTGCTTTATCCGGACAGAACGAACGAGTTTTGTATATTGCTTCATCAAGTGATAACGAATTCCTTGAAATCTTACCAGGCAAATCTGAAATACAAATGCAAATGCCTTACTGTTGCTTATTACCTGGTTTATACAGCGCCAAAGTATATGTAAAAGAAGGTATTCGCTCTTTCGATATAGTGGAATCTTTTAGATTTTTAGTAAGAGCGAATAAAGTCATTAGTCAATCTTTGTTTTATCAGCCAAGGTATTGGAAAGTTATTAATAAGTAAGCCTTGTGTTGAAAGTAAATAAATATTGGCTTTTGGTTTGATGTATTCCCTCTGTTCTTTTGAAAATAGGAAATGAATATATGCCACCCCTCGTTTCAGTCATTATTCCGTGCTTTAATACAGAAAGATGGATAGCAGAAGCAATTGATAGCTGCTTGCAACAAACATACTCAAATATAGAGATTATTGTTGTTGATGATGGTTCAACGGATAATTCGTTAGAAATTATCAAAAGCTATGGGAAAAAAGTGATTTGGCAAAGTGTTAACCACAGAGGAGGAAATTACGCTAGAAACAAAGGCTTAGCCTTATCAAAAGGCAAGTATATTCAGTATTTAGATGCAGATGATTACATCTTGCCCAATAAAATAGAAAGGCAAGTATCTTTCCTTGAAGAAACAGAAGCCGATGTTGTTTATGGTGATTGGAGATATCGGCATCATTTACCTGATGGTACAAGTTTTTTGGATAATATCGAACGCCCTGGAACACAAGCAGATATTATTGAATCTTTACTTGCTGATTGGTGGACTGCGGTTGCTTCCTTACTTTATAGTAGAACTGCTGTTGAGAGAATCGGTGGTTGGGATGAAAATTTAAAAGCTGCACAGGATAGAGATTTTTTCTTATCAGTAGTTCTTCAAGATGCTAAAGTTGCCTATCAACCGGGCTGTCATGCCATTTACAGACGATATGGAAATGTCACAGTCTCGACTCGCTCTAAACCTCTTTGGATAGAAAGTCACCGTTCAGTATTGATTAAAGCAGAACAAAAACTGACGCAACTCAACCAACTTTCTATCAAGTACCGTTATGCCTTAGCTAAATGTTATTTTGACTTGTCTAGGGAAGCACTGCAGATTGATGACTATTCAAAATATTTACAGTTGTTAGAAGAGGCTTTAATTATCTTTCCTGAGTTCAAGCGAGAAAATGGCAGGTCATCTTACCATTTCATTCAATCCATTTGTGGTTTTCGCCTGACTGAAAGTATTGTTTGTCGTCTTTTATTAACCAAAAAGGTGATTGATTCAGTTATGCTGCAGATACAAGCAATACACGACCATTGGTTAGCTTCTCAGTCTACCAGTTCACGCAGGCTAGTGCAGTAAGCGCGAAAATAACTATCCAGTTGGAAAAGCATGATTACTGATGCGTGTCAACTTTATTCCCTTCAGACGCGAGCATAGCTCCTAAGAATAGCAAATCTTGTCAAAAAGACTCGTTTACCGCTACACACAGATTATCGAGCATCAAAATTATCCAGTCTGGCTACTCCAAAGGATCGAGTCTAAGCGTTGAAAACTAGGGCGTTGCTGAATCAAGGTATGAATCCTAGTTAAACCCTTCAGATTTGCCCTCACCCTAGCCCTCTCCCTTTGGGAGAGGGGACAAGAATTCTAGCTCCCGAATCCCTTTGGGAGAAGGGTTGGGGTGATGGGTAATTCATACTGTTATTCAGCAACGCCTACGCACCAAATTCCTCACAGACTTACCCCATTTTCAATCATGAATCTAGTAGGCTAGTTTGAGAAACAAAATCCAGCATTTTTTTAACTACCAAGGTAGGTCATCATGGCACGCAAACGCTTAATTATTGAAATGGGGATGGGTATTGACCAACACGGACAAGAACCAACTGTCGCAGCAGCAAGGGCTGTGAGAAATGCGATCGCACACAATGCCTTACCTGGAGTTTGGGAAGTTGCTGGATTGAGCGATCCAAATGAAATGATAGTTGAGGTACAGGTTGCTGTTCCCTATCCCGAACAGGTGAGAGAAGAAGAAGTCTTGGCTGTGCTACCCTTTGGGCGGAAAACACTGAAAGTAGAGCCTGGGGGAATGATTGTTCAGGGTAAAGCCATTGCGGTACTTAATGATAAAAATGATGAAATGTTAATCGCAATTGCGGCTGTAACCGTTCTGGTGGAATCAGCTGACCAGTGACCAGTGGATTTAAACCTGTCATGAGGCGTTTTGGCATGGCTACTCCGGACAGTCTAGATTCATTTCTTCATCATAGGCAATTCAAAAATTGAAATTTAAATTAAAAATTACAAATTGACTGTTTTAAATTAATGACTGTCTGCTAAATTAATGAATAGTTTTTTTTGTAATATACAACTTAGTGCATTTTTATACTAAAAATACTGTTTATTTGTAACAAACTTATTTCCTTGCCACCAGAAGATTACTTAAAAGCGTAGGTAGAGCTAAAGACCACCAACATCAAATTACGAAGATTGTTAATTTTAGAGTCCCGAAGAGAGTTACTCCCTTTCCGCTCTCAAATTACCGATCTTTGTAGGTAGGGCTAAAGCCCACCAATAGCCAACGGCGGGCTTTAGCCCTACCTACCTGTTTAGGTAATCTTCTGGCGGTTCGGGAGTAATTAAAATTGTACCAAATCAATGATTCATCAAAAAGTTATATTCTTAACTAATTTTTCTAAAAAATACGGAAAATACTTAGATTCTGGCATTTATTGAAAAATTTGATAATTTAGTAATAAGAGTAAAATTACTTAGGCAATTTGATAATCCCATTTATAATAAAGAAAACTTAATATGTTGATTCACAACGACTACTTCACGTTCGAGTCAGCTATACAACTCATGCTAGATACAGTGATAGTCTCCGGAAATCTAAATTTCTAATGAGTAATCATCCCAATCAACCCCGGAAAGTTTTACTTTTGTCAGCAAATCCTACAGGTAGCAGCCAGCTTCGTCTGAGTGAGGAGATGCGCGAAATTAAAGAGGGATTGAAACGCTCAACAATGCGGGATCAGTATTTAATAGTTACGGCGGAAGCTGTACGATACACGGACATACATAGATCTCTTTTGGACTATGAACCGCATATCATTCACTTTTCGGGGCATGGGGTGCAAGAAGAAGGTTTAGTATTTGAAGACGAGTTAGGTCAAATCAAGTTAGTGAGTGCAGAAGCATTGGCAGAATTGTTTCAACTGTTTGCTGACCAAGTGGAATGTGTTGTCCTTAATGCCTGTTATTCAGAGATGCAGGCTCATGCGATCGCAAAACATATTAAGTACGTGATTGGTATGAGCTTAGAAATCAGGGATACGGATGCTATTAAATTTTCTATTGGCTTTTACGATGCATTATGGTCTGGTAAAACTGTTGACTTTGCTTACAAACTTGGTTGTTCGCTCATGAAAATAGCAGATTTTCCAGCCAACGTGGCTCCTACATTAATCACTAACTCTAGGACTTCATCTTCTCCAATTCCTTTAAGAAATCAAAATCAACAAACATCCTACTTAGGTAAGACTATTCTTTTACAAAGACCTAACTCTAACAAGACTGATAATTCCTCATTAGTCTGTCAAAATATAGGTGATTTAAATTCTGAGGAGAACGATAGTAATATAAAGTTTTTACTTATGAAAATTCACATAGAACCTGTAGACTCGCAAAAAGTTAATTTATATATCATTGCAAATTTTAGCGAGCAACGGATCGAGGTGAATGGTGTTACAATTTGGTTTGGGTTGAAGCGGGGACAACTAAAACTGTACTTAAAAAACGGCATTATCCCTATTGAATCCGTAGATACATCTCAGTTCGTAAATTGTCAGGTTGATATGTCAGGAGGAGTAGAAAATGATATATGTTGGACTTTCCAAGCAAATACAACACAAAATGGTACACTTAAATGCTTAATTAATCGAGTTAAGTTGGGAACTGTAGTTAAAAGCAAAAGTATGCAGCAAACAACATCGCAGCAACCTGTCGATACAGAAGATAGTACAATATGCTCTATAAAAGCAACCTTTGAAGCTAGCTCCACCACAGATTTCTGCATAACTGAAATGGAAAACGAGAATGAAGAAAAGAACTTGCTTTTGGGGTTATTTAGAAATAAAAAGAAAAAAGCAGTTGTTGAAAGGTTAATTCTTCTTAATTATTTAAAACCACGACTGAAACCTTGCATAGTTCAAGCAGAGTTTAATGTTTAAGCAACCTACGGCTAGAAAAGGAATTCTATGAATAAGGAACCATCTTTGCCAGATTTGTTGCAAGATTTAGCCCAAACAGAAACAAATCAATTTTCTGAATTAGTGCAAATTGCTGGTCTCAACCTGCATAAAGATTTTGAAGGTATTGACTTAAGTGGCGAAGACTTAAGCGAAGATAATTTGAGTCAGGCAAATCTAAGTTTTGCTAACTTAAGCGATACCAACTTAAGAAGTACGAATCTAAGTGGTGCTAACTTAAAAGGTGCCAACTTAAGTGGCGCTAATCTAAGAAATGCAAATTTAAGCCATGCAGATCTGAGTGGTGCTAATCTCAGTGATGCTCATCTTGTTGGTGTTAATTTAAATAATGCTATTCTCTATCAAGCTAATCTAAATGGGGCTAATTTAAAAAGTGTTGATTTGACCAATACCGATTTGAGCGGTGCCAATTTTAGGGATGCAAACCTTAAAGACACTAAGCTGAAAAATCCTTCTCATTTAGTCACCGATTCTGTCATTACAATAAAAGAAAAGGCTTTCGATCCTTTTTTAGAAGCGGACAAAGAAATAACACAAGCAATTGCAGATTTATTTGGTCAGGAAACGATTCTAGATGATGTTTGTAAGGAAATTCAAGAATTACTAAGTTTTGACTTTGTTAGCATATCATTAGTTATACCCGAACAAAATACAATTGAGGCAGTATACGGAATTGGTATTGCAGGAAGATGGGTCGATCAGGCAAGACATTATCTTAATGCCGACAAAGATATCAGAGATATTCAAGCAGATATTGTTGATACTTGTCACACTGAAATCATCTCTGGATGGGATAGGCGATTCGATCGCTGGATTTATGAAAACTTTCAACATGACCAACTCAATCGGATTTTTTCACCTATTTTCTTAGTTCATGATGAGCAAGGAAAGGAAATTGAAAATTGGTTTGAAAATTATGAATGGGATAAAAATTTTATTCCCAGTCCAGTCCAGGGAGAAGGCAATAATAGAGTTATCCGGATGCAGCCATTACCCGGTGGTTTCCCACCTGTGGTTATCGGTACAGTCGAAGCTGGTTATGAAAACACTAGCAGACCAATTACATACGAACAAGCAACACATCTTGCCAAGTTGATTGCACGACGAGCATTAGATATTCGTCGTGGTAGTTTACGTTACGTATTAAAAATTATTGCTGAAAATGCAAAACGCATTTTTCATGCTGACTTAGCCACATTGCATTTCTTATGGGAACCACAGGAAGAACGTTACATCTACGAAGTGTTGGCTGGCGATCCCGGTAATATTCCCTTAAAACGCTTTTCTCCTCGTAAATATGGGGTTGGATGGCGAAGTATTTTTGAAGGAAAGCTTCAGTACGTCACATACTTATCTTCTGTTCATAAAAACTCAGAAGTAGATTTTAGCCCAGTTGCGCTTGAAAGAGGAACAAAGACTTACGCCGCTTTTCCATTACTTATCAATGATAAATACAAGGTCATACCACGGATAATTGCAACTCCTACCAAGCAAGGGAGTAGCGTAGAACGGGAACAGCATCTGATTCCTGTAGGAGTTTTGTATGTTCATTTCCGCTATGAACATCAATTTATTGAGGAACTCAGCCGTCAGGGAGAGTATTTTGCTAACAAAGCTGTTGATGCGATTTGGCACATTACAATACATCAAAAAATGCGTGAAGAAGCGCGACAGTTAGCCACTCTTCAATGTGTGACGCAATCTCTCAGTCAAATAGAAAATGATTTGCTAAGTCATATTGCTTGGTATACCCTGAATGTACTGGCAGCAGATTTAGTTGTTATTTACGAATATATTCAGACGGAAAAACAATTTCTCTCTCCACCTAGCCTTGCGGGGAGGTTGATTCAAGAAGATGCAATGGAATCGGAAGTTCCCGAACAAAGTGTGCCTTTTTTACTGATTCAACATGAAACAAATATTTATGTTTCAAATATTTCTCAAGAACCTATTTTTAAAAATTCACTTTTTACTCAAAGAGAAAAAATACAATCGGTCGCGGGTATTTTGTTGAGAGTCGATAAAGATGTTGTTGGAGTTATGTTCATTAACTACCGACGCTCTCACATTTTTTTAAATGAAGAAAAACAAATTATTAGCTCCATTGCGTCTTCTGCAGCAAGCTCTATCAAAAATCAACGTTGGTTGCAAACATTAGATAGTATTGAGCGAGAAATCATAACAACTTTAGATTGGGAGCAACTGCAGGAATTAATTGTGCAAAAAGCAGTACAAAATACAGGTGCCGATATAGGAGTGATTAGCATCGTTGAACCCACAACTCAAGACCTTGTTGCCAAAGCTAGATATCCTGCTCATAAGCAAATTGAAAATGCACTCTTGAATATTAAAATGGGCGAAGGAGTTAGTGGTTGGGTAGCAATGCATCGCAAGGCAGCATTAGTAAATGATGTTGAAATAGATGAACGCTACATATGCTATTTTGCTGACAGCCGTTCTGAACTTTGCGTACCTCTTTTAGATAAAGATTGCCAGACACTTGGCGTGCTGAATGTAGAAAGTCGTCAAAAAGCAAAATTTAAACAAAAAGACTTGGGGAGGCTGGAATTCCTGGCTGGTTTGGCGGTTATTGCGATTCAGAATGCACAGAATGCAGAAAAAAAAGAGCAAAAGGGTATAAAGGAAGTATTAACTAGCGTTGGAAATGTCTCTGGCAAAGTTCTCAACAAAATGAATACTGGCATTAGCACCGTCGAAGGATTGTTACGAGAGATTGTTAGCGGTTTAAATGAAAACAATGTTGAAGCAAGCAAAAATAGAGGAAATACTGCTCTAAGTTTTGTAGACCAAATGAGCCAAACTTTAAAAGGTCTCAAGATCGCTCAAGAGGAGAAACCTCAACCTCTCGATCTTCATAAGATAGTAGATATGGCTCTAAGTGAAATTCCACAACTCCATGAAGTCAAGCTATCTATTAATGTTCCAATTGACTTGCCCAAAGTGTTAGGTGGCGAACAGCAATTGCTGAGTATTTTTTACCACCTCATACAAAATGCTCTGGATGCAATGCCAAATGGTGGCACATTATCTCTCAATGCCACAACTGTAGAATTAGAGGGCAAATTTTGGGTGGAAGTCAAAGTTTCTGATACGGGCTTGGGGATCGCACCAGATAAGTTCAACGAGATTTTTCAACTTGGGTTTACAACCAAAAGCGATCGCGGAAACATAGGTTTGGGTTTATGGTTGACTAAACTCCAAGTCGAGGCTTTGGGCGGAATTTTAAAATTTGACAGTTCCCCCAATGAAGGTTCACAATTTACAGTCACATTACGAGCATATAAACAGTGACCAGTGACCAGTGACCAGTGACCAATGCTTAAAACTTGGAGAGTGGTAAGCGAATACCGGATTCAAGGGGAGGCACTTTATAGTAATTAGCTGCTTCAGCAGGTTTAGATTCTTCGTTTTGCGGCTGTTCTAGTTTAGAACAGAGCTTGAGATTAGCCGCAGGATCTTTAAGAAAGTCTAGTGGAGCAATATCTTTACATTTTTTTTCACGCACCAACCCAATAGAACTAGAGAACGATCCTCGATTGTTAATTCGCGTATTACCTATCTGGTTTTCTATGGAGGCTGGCTTGACAATCAGAAGAGAAGCTTGACCTGGATTTATTGTAGGGGTCGAAACATTCTCTTCATTCGCGTAGACAGGATGAGCCATAGCGATCGCACTCATGATAACAAGTAAGGCTGGTAGTGAGCATTTCATAATTTAATCTCCCATGAGGATGCTTGCCTTACAATAGCAACAGCATGTATGGCAAGCTTTCCGGTAATTTAGAAAAAGAAAAAAGTAATCGAGCAAAATTGTGCAGAAGATAAGCCAAGCCTAACATACTTAGAGATCCATTGTCAGGATTTAAGCTAAAGATTTTACACAATTTTCATCAGTGGTGGGAAATATCCTTGGAATTAGGGACTTTCAAATAAAAAAATGTCCCAAAATTTCTTGTGGTGCGGGCATCTTGCCCGCCATTAATAAAAGACGGGCGAGGACGCCCATCCCACATTCCGGGGAGAATTTATTTTTTGCAATCATAGCTGTTAGGCAAGCGAAATACGAAGTAGTTCATCCTTAGCACGCCCAAAAATATAAATTAATTGCTATTTCTTGAAAAAATTCATAATTAATGCTGAGGTGGTCATAGATGATGCGTTAAAAAACTTGCCAAATAGTAATGGTTGAAAAAAATAATTTTCAAGAAACACGTAAGTTTCTTGAAGAAACTAGGGTTAAATTCGTGCGATTTCTTTGGTGTGATAATGCCAACATTATCCGTGGCAAAGCCGTACATATAGATATGCTATCTCACTACTTTGAGCATGGGGTGGGGATTTCCGTAGGTCAACAGGGAGTTCCTGTGATGTATGATGCAGTTGTCCCAGAAACTGATTTAGGTCCAGTCGGTGAAATTCGCCTAGTACCAGATTGGTCTAGCCTGAAACCCTTGCCTTATGCCCCCGGTCATGCTCGTGCTATGGGCAACATGGTACTCAATGGTTCTGCTTGGGCGTTATGCCCGCGAAATTTCTTAAAGCGGATGATTGCCGCAGCCAAATCTCAAGGTTTGGAAGTGCGGGCAGCTTTTGAAAATGAGTTTTACTTGGTGCGGCAAACACCTGATGGTATTATTCCTGCTGATTCCACAGTGTTCGCCTCAACTCAGGCAATGGATCTCAACCATGAAGTCATTAATGCGATCGCTGATGCACTCATAGCCCAAGGTATACCTGTAGAACAGTATTATCCAGAATCTGGCCCCGGTCAGCATGAAATTTCCATGCGCTACACCGATGCTTTGCAAGCAGGTGATTGGCAGATTGCTTTTCGAGAAACTGTCAAAGCGATCGCCTACCGCCACAACCTCACCGCTTCCTTCTTACCCAAAATCTTCAGCGATGCGGCGGGTAGTGGTTGTCACATCCATTTTAGCCTTTGGCGTGATGAAAAAAACCTCTTAGGCGATCCCCAAGGTATCTGTGGTCTATCTCCGATAGCATTACAATTTATCGCTGGCATCCTGCACCATCTTCCAGCACTGATGGCACTAACGACTCCAAGTACTAATTCTTATCGTCGCATTCGTCCTCATAGTTGGAGTGGTGCTTTTCGCTGTTGGGGATTAGATAATCGGGAAGCATCTGTGAGAGTTCCCAGTGACCCTAGCTTGAACTGTCCCAGCCACTTGGAATTGAAGACTGTGGATGCCTCAGCTAATCCTTACTTAGCATTAGGTGCAGTCATTGCCGCCGGACTTGATGGCGTGCAGCGTCGTCTGACACCTGGAAACCCTGTGAATCAAGACCCCGGATATTTATCATTGGAAGAACGTCATTCTCATGGAATAGATTCATTACCAGATAATCTAGGGCAAGCGATCGCTCACCTCCAGCAAAACGATATCCTATTAACAGCTTTAAATCCCCAATTAGCGCAAGCTTTCTTAGCAGTGCGTCAAGCAGAGTGGCAAGCTATGAAAGATTGGGAATTAAAAACAGAAGTCAACACATTATTAGAGAAATATTAACGATATTTAACTTCCATGAATTTAGCTGATATTCCTTTAATTGACCAACACGCCCACAACATATTAAAACCAGAAGCAGCTGCCCAATATCCTTATGCATCTGCTTTTACTGAAAGCTATCATCCAGAAATTATCAACTACCATGCCCGCTACACGTTTTTTTATCGGCGTAGTTTGCGCGAGATTGCGGCTTTGTTGAACTGTGAAGCTGAAGAAACAGCAATTTTGGCAAGACGAGAAAGTTTAGGGTTAGAAGAACTCACACAGATTTATTTTCACGCGGCCAATCTAGAGGAGATTTATTTGGATGATGGTTTACAACCAGAAACTATCCTACCTCTGTCGTGGCATGAAAGCTTTATTTCTGTGCGACGAATTCTGAGACTAGAAATGTTAGCAGAACAGCTAATTCCACAATCACCTGATTTTACGACTTTCCTAGCCAGATTCAACAGCGAACTCGATCCGCCACCACCAGGGGTCGTTGCTTTTAAAAGTATTGCCTGTTATCGGACTGGCTTGGATATTCAACCTGTAGCTGAAGAGGTGGCTGTGGCTCATTTTCATAACCTCAAACAAAAATTTCCAACTCAACCAGTGCGACTCACAGATAAACCCCTGATTGATTTTTTGTTGCAACAGGCATTATTGGTAGCGGCAAAATATTGCCTCCCAGTGCAATTACATACTGGCTATGGCGATCCCGACTTGGATTTACGATTGGCTAATCCCTTATATTTGCGTCATTTACTAGAGTCACCACAGTACAGCCGCGTACCCATAGTATTGCTACATGCTTCCTATCCTTATATGCGGGAAGCTAGTTATTTGGCTTCTGTGTATCCTCAAGTTTATTTAGATTTTGGTCTGGTAGTACCCTTTTTAAGCGTATCTGGAATGCGGGAAGCCATCAGACAGTTATTAGAATTAGCTCCCACTACCAAACTCATGTATGCTTCTGATGCTCACTCAATTCCAGAATTGTATTACTTGGGTGCAAAATGGGGCCGTCAACTGTTAGGAGAAGTTCTATGGCAAGCAGTTACAGATTCTGACATTTCTGTTGCTGAAGCTGAGCAGATTGCTGTCACAATTTTACGTGAAAATGCTTTACTTCTTTATTGAGTGTGCGTAAAACCCATCAGCACACTAACAGCCAGAAAATGCTGTATTTCTAGAAAAAGAATGGAAGGGAGCCGTTCACTCCCAATACTTGTCGGTTAAGGATAGTTGAGGTGCCAGAACCCCGGTATCTTAAAGATACCGGGGTTCTCGTTTTCTCTTAACCGAGCAGTATTGCGTTCACTCCCTCATACCAAATCTGGCTGATAACTCTTGAACTTCTTCCTCCTCCAACTTACGAAACAGTGGTGAGATCGCATGAATTTCATGACCTGGAGACAAAGCTTCAAAATTTACACTTTCGCTAATCTTTGTCATTCTGTCAATCTCAGACAAATGTAGTGCATCAAATAACTTTACCGAGGTAAAGGGAATAATTGGTGCAGAAACCAGGGCGTAAATTCTGATTAAATGAAGACAAGCCCTTACCACTTGAGCAGCACCTTCACGGTCTACTTTAATCACCTTCCAAGGTGCTGCTGCATCAATATACTGATTTCCAACAGACCATAAGGAACAAAGAGCTTCTACTGCCTTCCGAAACTCCATATTCTTTAAAGAATTGCAGTATTGGTTGACAAGTAATTTGCAGGTATTTTGTAACTCCTGTTCTTTTAAACCAAAACAGCCATCTTCTGGAACAGTCGCATCAAAATAATTGACAGTAAACTTGAGAGTTCGATTCACAAAATTGCCTAATGTATCAGCCAACTCTTTATTAACCTTAACTTGAAATAACTCCCAAGTAAAAGCAGAATCAGCAGATTCAGGAATCATCGACAAAAGGCTATATCGCCAATAATCCGCTTCATAAAGCGAGAGTGCTTGGTCTAAAAAAATCCCTCGTTTTGCACTAGTGGAGAACTTTCCACCATAATATGTCAGCCAGTTAAATCCTCTAATTTGGTCAGCTAGTTTCCAGTTTTCTCGCGTACCCAAAATCATTGCTGGAAACATAATAGTATGGAATGGCAAGTTATCCTTAGCCATAAATTGTACATACTTGGTACTTTCTGAATCGCGCCACCAAGTCTCCCAATCTTGACTATGTTCTATACCCCATGCTTTGGTTGCAGAAATATATCCTATGGGGGCGTCAAACCAGACATAAAACACTTTTCCTTCAAATCCCGGACGAGGTACAGGAACTCCCCAAGCTATATCGCGGGTGATACACCTGTCTTTTAGCCCTTCATTCAACCACTTCATTGCAATTGATTTGGTGAGATTAGACCAATTTGGATGTGCTTCAACCCACGCTTTTACCTCATCCACAAGTGCAGAAAGTTTTAAGAATAAATGCTTGGTTTTTCGGACTTCCAAACGCTTGCTTCCGGAAATTGCCGAACGCGGTTCTATTAAATCAGGTGGGTCAAGTAATGATGTACAATTTTCACACTGGTCACCTCTGGCTGATTGATATCCGCAGTGAGGACAAGTTCCAATAATATATCTATCTGGCAAAAAGCGCTCGTCGTCAAGAGAGTAGACAAGGCTCATCTCTCGTTCTTCGATCAAACCGTTTTTGTTCAGAGATTGATAGAAATGCTGAGTTAACTCGTGGTTTTCAACTGAGGAGTTGCGACCAAAATAATCAAACGATAAACCAAGATTTCTGTAAATTTCTGCTTGGACTTCGTGCATTCTTTGGCAGAAAGTCTCTACATCCAGCCCTGCTTCCGAAGCTGCTATCTCAGTTGGTGTACCGTGTTCGTCAGTAGCACAGATGAAGAGAACGGTTTCGCCTTCTTGCCTCAAGAAACGAGCGTAAACATCTGCAGGAAGCATGGAACCAACAAAATTCCCCAAGTGCTTGATGCCATTAATATAAGGCAGTGCGCTGGTAATTAAGTACTTAACCTTGCTGTCATCGTTACTGTTAAGCGTTACTGATGGAGTGGAGAATTTACGGTCACCTCAATAAAAACTTGATGTATGAATTTATATGACTTCTATAATACACGCTGTTTGCGAAATTGCATACTGAATTAAGGGCGTTGCTGAATCAAGCTATGAACCTAGTTAAACCCTTAAGATTTGCCCTCACCCTAGCCCTCTCCCAAAGGGAGAGGGGACAAGAATTCTAGCTCCCGAATCCCTTTGGGAGAAGGTTGGGGATGAGGGTAATTCATACTGTGTGTGTGTAAGGTGGAATATACTTAAGTTATGACTCACCTTCATTAATCTTGTCACAAATGACAATTACTGTCAGCAAAAGGGGCGATTTAAGCACTCAGTTAAAACTGCCTTCTGAATCAATTGCTGAGTGGATACAAAGTGATTTTTTGCTCAAAGCGAGTCGAGCAGAACTTCTTGCTGTTAAAAAATCAGTCAGTTTTTGGAAAACACAGGGATTCAATTTCATTTCTATCCTAATGGGTCTACTTATCATTAGGATTCTGAGAATCAACGGTTGGGCAGCAATTCCAGTCTGCTTAATGATGGTAAGTGCAACTCGTCAAGAAATTTCTCCTAAACCTACTTCGAGTCAGGGTCATAAAGATTTATCACACCCTTCCAAGGTTGATTGCAGTGTTGTTCATGCGATCCCAGGACGAGTTAGATTCAACGTTCCCTTGATTGCCCAAGATTCTGGATACGCGCAGCAGCTAGAAAAACTGCTGAAAGAAGATCAACAAGCAACAAGCGTTCGGATGAATCGTGATGCAGCATCCATAGTTGTTAATTACAAACCTAACACAATTTTAGATTCGCGAATGCGATCGCACGTAGCTAGTTTGATTCAGTTTGCTAAAGATGCAGTGGTGACGGCAAACTTCACAACACCATCAATCCTCCTTACTTGCTCAATAGAAGTCCGACAAGCCACTGTTTCATCAGACAGTTGCTGTTTGTTAAAAAGTAAAACAGGAAAACCACTCAAAGGTGGCGCATTAGGAGCAAGAAGTTATAGACTTGACCGACTTGGTATATTGGTTTCATGCCATAGTTATCCAAACATTAACTAAACTCAACGACAATGACAGATCTTTCTGATGCTATCGAATATTTGGCTTCCACAGAGACAGAATCTCTCAATCTTCCTTTTCCTGAAGCCGTGCGTGTTGGTCATATGCTTTATCTGTCTGGGGTCATTGGTAACATCCCAGGTACGAAAGAACTTGCTTCTGGAGGCGTCACATCTGAAACAAAGCAGACTATGGAAAATATTAAACGTATTCTGGAAAGATATGGGTCATCTCTCAACCAAGTCGTTAAAGTGACGGTGATACTTGCAGATATAAAAGAATGGAACGCAGTGAATGAAGTTTATGTTACCTACTTTTCTAAAGACCGCCTTCCTGCAAGAACCGCCTTTGAAGCTAGTAAATTGATTCTAGATGCACGAGTAGAAATGGAGTGCATAGCAGTAGTTTAGTAATTTCTCTTTAATAAGGTTTTTTCTTTCATTCTGGTGTATAAAAGTACATAATGGCTACTTAAGTTAGTAGAGTTGACTATAAAGGAAGTAGCAGAGTGTTTTCTCTAGAGATGTAACAGGTACGCACTATTTCAACTTCTAGAGCATTGGTACAGTAATCTCGAAAACCCAGTTTCTTTGTAGAGACGCACTGAATGAAAGCGTCTGTACGCCTACGAGATCTCAAGCGTTACAGCAGACAGAAACCGGGTTTTTTGCCCCCATCTTGACTATTTTATCGGCGCTCTAGGAAGCGACACCCATAACTTGTGAGATAAAAGATGTCCAAGTCACCATGTCCTATTTAATTTTTTATCCAATACATAATTTAACAATAAAGCCAAGGGGAAGTAGCAAAAAAGTTAAGAAGAAAGATAATCTAACATCTTTGAAGAGAGCATAGATTATAATCAACAGTACGAAAAAAGGAAAAACTAATTTAGAAGAATATGACACTATCTGCGTTAATGTTATTTGATTTACTAATGCAACTAGTCTCATACTCTCCTGCATTAATAACTCACCTAGCATTATAACTATGCTTGGAAAATTCAGCACAATAATAAAGCTGAATAAGCCAAGCAAGTAATAGATATACTTGCCACTAAAACTCCCAGACTTATATAGCCCTGTCTTGGTTTTCATATAAATATACCTGTTGCGAATAGACAATGATGCGTTGACTATGGATTACTGCTTATAAGTATTAAGACAAAATTAATTACACAAAACTCGACCAGAAACCCATGTCTAACCTAGAACCTAATGTGTAATTATTTCTGTCCGATTACTTAATTTCGTGCATTCTTTGGTAGAGCATTTATGAAAGGTTAAGATACGACTGCTAACTTCAAGAATTAGCGTTCAAATTAACCTAATAGAAGAACTTTAGCGGTATTCCGAAGAGATAGATGTAAAGATTATGTGGAATTTTCCCTGAATTGTAAGTTTTATACAAAGTCTTCCAAAGAATTTTCATTACCATTACTTGGTTATCATTTGCATTCGAGCGCTACCTATCGCTCACTTTGCTACCATAACAACAACCCGAGTATCCACATTCAGCACTTGAATTCCTTTAGACAGAGCAGTCATAGGCACTGTCCAATGGGAATGACCGCAAATCACTAAGAAATTATTTCCCCTAACAAGTTCAGCACGTATAGATTCATTGCCCACTAACTTAGCGTTTACGTCGTTAGGACCTTCATGTAGTACAAAAATATCTGGTGACTCATTGAGGAGTTGTGTGAGCAGTTTTCTAAAATCTTTTTCCGATCGACGGAAAGGTTTGGTTGCTTTGCCAATAATACCTGAAATTCCAGCGATACGCAGTCCATCAAGACAGGTGATATGACCATCTAAATAATTTATACCTCTGCCGTCTTGAAAAGCTCTAATTTCCTGTTGTGTTCTACCAAAACTGTCATGATTTCCCCCTACCCCAGCAGTCCAACGAAAACGTTGACGAAATGCTTGCCACACGTCACGGACATCACCTACACCACCACGCTTATCTACCTTTGCGTAAAAATCCCCCGCTAAAATTACACCTGTTTCTCTTAGCGGCGGAATTTTGCCCAAATCAGCCAACGTATCTAATTCTTCATTGACAAGATGACCTAGAAGGCGTTGGTTTTTTTGATCGATACCTTGCAAGTCGCTTGTCGCAACAATCGCCTCCAACCCATCCGGTAGTGAGTCAACATGAGCTAATAAAACAGGCAACACTTTATTAACCACACCTAAGCCGTTAGGTGAGTGGGTAATAAACGGTATGTGATGAATAACTTGGTCAGAGATAGAGAGGATTCGCATTGTTCATTCCGACACCCACAAATATTGTATGCCGTACTATTTCACCGCTTAACAATTTATGTGAGTTCTATACATAATTCTAAAATCCCTACACAATAGGTCGTTTGTCTATAAGTTGTTACACATGTTTATAAATTTTTATTTTGAGTCTTTTTCATTCCGACTGCCTTGTTTCTAGAAAGTCATTAAGAATAAAATACTTTTTTGAAGTTTTGGCAAACAAGATCAGTAATACTACTGTGTCCATTTATGTATAACCTTTGAAAAGTCAAAATATAAATAATTATCACTGTTTGATATAGCTTTTCTTAAGTCTTTTTTAAGACAAACTAAGTATTTATACGATGTCAAATTGATGTTTTAATGTGACAATGTAACTAATACAGGTGAAAGCTCAAAGTTTTTCAATGTTTACGTGAAGTCGCATAGAACACAAGAACGTTACTAAGCAAGGCAGCATTCATACCAAAAGTAAATTAGTCAATTAATAAGCAATATAAAGATATGAGAATTATGGGTATTCCTGGAAACTCAAAAAACTTCCAGTTTCTACCTGGAAGCTTTTTTCTCCCGTTTTTTGTCAAACAAGCCAGTATTGCCTCCTGTTTCATAGGAGGGCTAGTTCTGCTGAACTGGATATTCAACATTTTACAGTTGAAGAGTATAGGCTTGGAAATACCCACATTAAAAACTGCCACCATTGTTAGCTTTATCATGGCGATCGCATCATTATGGCTGTGGTATGCACTCACAATATTGGTGAGTGGAAATGGTGCAGGTAGTCTCATGGCGCGGAAACTCCTGCCGATGGCGATCCTCTTACCGCCGTTAGTAAAAGGTATCTGTGCAATTGGTTATTCTCATTGAACGTGCAGATGAGGCACTGTATGCAGCTAAGGAACAAGGTCGCAACAGAAACTGTCTGCTGTTGTCTTAAAATAACATAAGTATTAAATATAAATTTGTAACAATAGTATTTGAATTTTAAATACACGTAGGTAGGGCTAAAACCAACCAAATCAAACGTGCGGCACAGCCTTACCTACAGGTGAGAAAAAATTTAAAGACGTATAAGATTGTATCCGGTCTGCTCATTTTAAATGGACTTACAGGGGACTATCAAAAATGTCAAAACATCTAGGTAAAAAAATTGCACCTGCACCAATGCCAACTGACATTGGAGTCGTAGATTTGATTGATAACTACTTTACAGCATACAACTCGGCACGATTGCGGGAAATATGCCATTTACTGAGCCGGGATGTACTGAAAGAAGGTGTAACGGTGGGAGTTAGCCTTTCTGGTGCTATGACACCAGCAGGATACGGAGTTTCGGTGCTTGCACCTCTCATCCGCCATGGATTTATTGATTGGATGATTAGTACTGGTGCTAACCTTTACCACGATATGCACTACGGCTTAGGTTTTGAACTTTTCGCTGGTAATCCATTTTTAAATGATGTAAAGTTACGACAGGAAGGAACCATCCGTATTTATGACATTATATTTAGCTACGATGTCTTACTAGAAACAGATGCTTTCATTCGTAAGATTTTGCAAGCACCAGCTTTTCAAAAACGGATGGGAACAGCACAGTTTCACTATCTACTTGGCAAGTATGTTCGAGAAGTAGAAAAACAAGTTGGAGTTAAGCATTCCAGTTTGCTGGCCACAGCTTATGAGTATGGCGTACCAATTTATACTTCATCCCCTGGTGATAGCTCTATAGGAATGAACGTTGCAGCCTTATCGTTAGAAGGTTCTCAACTGATACTAGATCCGTCAATTGATGTGAATGAGACAGCCGCGATCGCGTATTATGCACGAGGTTCTGAAGGGAAAAGCGCAGCTTTCATTATTGGTGGTGGAAGCCCCAAAAACTTTCTATTACAAACCCAACCGCAACTGCATGAAGTTCTAGGACTAGAAGAACGGGGACACGATTTCTTTATACAGTTTACAGATGCTCGTCCAGACACTGGAGGTTTATCTGGAGCAACACCCTCAGAAGCAGTCAGCTGGGGTAAGATCGATCCCGATGAATTACCCAGCACAATTGTTTGTTATACTGACAGTACTATTGCCTTACCATTAGTCACAGCTTATGTCATGAACCAGTGTCAGCCCCGTACTTTAAAGCGGCTGTATGACAAGCGAGAAAATATGCTAGCGCAATTGCGAACAGAATATTTAGCCGCTAAAACTCGTTCTTCAGAGCAAATTCCAGCCGCTATGGTTCAGACAGGTGTTCAAGAATCTGTGACTTATCCTGTAGGAAGGTTGATTCCCAATACTGGGGGAGGGGAGTAGGGAGTAGGGAGTAGGGAGTAGGGAGTAAGTAAGTACATATTCTTCCCCCACTCACCACTCACCACTCCCCACTCCCTCTAATCTCATTTCCGCCCAATCATCAAATAAGTTGTCATTTTGCCTTTGCCTTTGATTTCAATTTCACCCCGTTTTTGAAATACAAATTCATCGTGCAACTTTTGGTATGTAGTTTCTGTGACTTGAATTTTACCAGCCAAACCTTGGGATTCCATCCGATGGGCGATATTTACCGTATCTCCCCAAAGATCGTAGCTGACTTTTTTGATACCAATGACTCCCGCTACTACAGGTCCGCTATGGATTCCGACTCGTATACTAAAGTTTTGGTTGTTCTCAGAGTTAAACTCGTCAATCGCAGTTTGCATATCTAGAGCCATACAAGCAATGGCTTGGGCGTGATTTGGGTGGCGCACGGGTAAACCGCCAACTACCATGTAAGCATCACCAATGGTCTTAATTTTCTCTAAACTATATTCTTCGGTCAGGCGATCGAACATTGAAAAAATTTGGTTTAATATCTTGACAAGCTGAATGGCACTAATTTGAGAGGCGATTTCAGTAAAGCCAACAATATCAGCAAACAGAACACTCACATCAGTAAAGTGTTCTGCGATCGTACCGGGTTCTTGTTTTAAACGGTTGAAAATGGCTTCTGGCAAAATATTGAGCAACAAACGCTCGGTTTGTTCTTGCTGGTGGCGCTGTACTTCTTCCACTGCAACACGCTGAGTCACATTCCGAAAAATACCACGCGTCAAAACTGGTTTTCCCTTGACAAATTTGCAGTTAATATTTCCTTCCACAAAAATTTTTTGACCATCTTTAGAGACAAATGCAATTGTTACTTGGCTGAGGTTTTTTCCTGACATCACCTGATAAAGGATATGTCGGTATTGTTCTCGAAAATCGGGATGAATGATATCAAACAGATAAAGCTGTTTGACTTCAAACTGTGAGTATCCTAAAGTTTTATGCCATGCACGGTTAACATACTCAAATTGACCGTAAGGAGTGACGCATTGAATCAATTCATCTGCATTCTCAAATAAATCCCGATAGCGTTCTTCACTTTCTACAAGTGCTTCCTCTGATAGTTTGGATTTAATAAACTGAGAAATTTGATGACTAACAGAAACCATCATTTGCAATAATTCGGCATCTTTTGGCTGTATATCTTGACTAAAGAAAGTCATAATCCCCAAAATTTCCCCATTATCCAAAATGGGAAAGCCAAATGCCGATCGCAATCCGGATTCCATAGCAGCTTGCGATCGCACATCACCAGACTGTTCATTTTCATGCAAAGATGCGTTGCGATAAGCTGAAGGCTTAACCGCTAAAGCCGTATCGCACACCCGACCAAAATTTTCATGCTGCGCGATATTCTCGATCCAAAGAGGCGATTGAGTTGACCATATTTGACCGGGAAAACCAATACTGGGGGTGTAAGTCGTTTGCCAAGTCACTGCTTTAAACTCTCGGATTGTAACCGTTCGACTCGACCAAATTTCCACACATCTGAGTACTGAATGAACGCAATCTTGCTGTGACGATAGTCCTATGTACTCATTTGCTGTCCAAAGCTCCCCCAAATCCCATCCCAAACACTCACATATAGCGTGTAAAATTTTGGGAATTGCCTGTTTGATACTTTGTGATTCTGATAGTATCCGAGTTATGGTGTATTGCGTACCAATTCGTTGCTGTCGGCTCTTTTGAGCAGTAATATCTCTCCCCATATAAACTATATCTGTCAAACCGTCTGTTTTCGACTGAATTACCGAGCAAGAAAACGCTATCATCAGCTTTTCTTTCTCTTTATTTCGACAAATAATTTCTATATTTTGAAAGTATTTTTTAAATAAGGCTCTCTGCTGAATAGCTTTCTGAAATAATGTATTATCATCAAATAATAAAGATATCGGCTGATTTATTAATTCTTCTTCGCTATAACCAAATAACTCTAATGCAGCACGGTTAATTTTCTTAATTTTTCCCGCTTTCGTTGTCACTAACAAGACTTCTGCCATTGCAGTGATCGCTTTTTCTATATAATTTTTATATGCAAACAAAGTATTATATAAAATTTTTATATTATTTGTTTGTTGTTTAACGAGCATTATCTCTGTTGTATCTTCAAAAAGTATTGTTAGTTGATTTTCATTATAACTTTCACCACCCTTACACAGAATATAGATATCAAAAGATAGACGGCATTCTCTGCCAAATGTTCTAGCCAGAGATTTTAATTCAAAAAGTTCCTGTTCTCCTTTTAAGATAGGAATCAAAATATCTTCAAGACCAATAAATTCAGGAAAACCCAAACGAATATCTTTTCCTGGCATAACCTCTTGAGGGTTAGCAGCAAACCGTTGCACTTGTTTGGATGCATACAGAATCCGGAAATGACTATCCAAGTCCAAGCGTTCAAACTTGCGATGTATATCTTTATACTTTTTAAAATTTTTATTGGGTGCCTGGTGTTTCATAGTCGTACAGAGAGACTAAGGGGTGATTTTAAAAAAAACTCCTGTACGGGCGTTTGGGTATAAAGCCATTCGCCCCTCCTATTCGGGCAAACAATTGCTTGCCCCACTCCTAATTTGGCACCACTAATGATTTTTCTAAGATTGCTGTTGTAACTTAATCCACTAATTATAAAGTGAATTAGGGTTGTATTTATAGCTCTAATTCACCATATCTGCAATCTTTCACAAAGAATGAACATAATTTCACAGTTTTACTGCTGTTATATTAGATTGTAGCCCCAAATCTATAATACTCATAATGAAAGATTTTAAAATACATCTAATGACAGATTTACTTTATTCAGAGTTTAATATTCACCTATATAGCAAATATGTACATAGGAGCCATGTACTTTTGCACCTTGGGATTGGAGAGGATGTTTGAAATGTAGCGATGTTTGTAATCGCGTCTATACAGGCAAAACCCACCTACGAGGGTTTATAGCAGTTTTCATATTAATAGACCATATGGGGTGGGGTGGGGTGGGCGTCCTCGCCCGCCCTCTTATCCAGTACGGGCGGGGACGCCCGTACCACAAGAAAATACTGTGGTTATTTACTTAATAACTGCTGTAAAGACCTTGAGTTTTCGTTAGCCCTCACGGGTAGTGAGTCCTGGGAATGCTAAAATTTATCATTGATTGACTTTCTACTAATAAACCTAACATAAATCTTGCAACTCAATGACTGTATATAATTATCTCCGTGCTACGACACTAAAGACAGCTTTTCAATTTTGTAATGTTGAACCTCTAGAAGAAGAAGAAATAGAGCGTTATTATGTTGACTTATCATCAGTTCGTAAAACATCTGCTATTGAAAATGTAAGTACTATTTTAGACTTTCAAGAACCTGCACAATTCACTACCATTCTATTTACCGGGCATCGAGGTTGTGGCAAGAGTACAGAACTGAAGAAAATTCAAAAGCAATGGGAAGAAGATTATAAAGTTATTTATTTAGAAGTCAACGAAGAAACAGATATTAATGATGCTCGTTATACAGACTTATATTTAATAATTATCAAGCAAGTAGAGTTTGAGCTACGTCAACTAGGTTTACATTTTGATTCTAAACTCCTGAAAAACTTTGAATCTTGGTTTAAAGAAGTTACCAAAGAAACTGAAGAAACCGTTGAAAAATCCGTCAGTATAGAAGGAGAAGCTACCCTCGGACCTCAAGCTCCGTTTATCGCTAAGTTGCTAGTCAAGTTACTAGCACAAATTAAAGGCTCTGACAAGCAAAAAACAACGATTCGCCAAACTTTAGAGAAAGATTTATCCCGTTTGAAGGCAGATATTAACCTTTTGCTAGGGGATGCATACGTTAAACTCAGAAATAAATATCCTAAATGTAAAGGTTTATTGATTATTTTTGATAATCTAGATCGGGTTCCCCTTGCAGTGGCAGACCATTTATTCTTTGAATACGCGGCTCAGTTACAAGAATTAAATTGCACTATCATTTATACAGTACCAATTTCTGTTCTTTGTTCGCCTAAAAACCCGTGTACCCAATTTGATGGTAATCCCCACATCGTACCAATGGTGAACATATATGAATTTGAACGTGATATCTGCCATCTAAATTACAATCGAGAAGGATTAGAAGCAGTCGCTAGCCTGATTGAACGTCGTGTAGATATTGATGCAGTTTTTGAATCGCGACAAGAGTTACTCGATCTAGCAAAAGCTAGTGGAGGTCATGTACGTCAGTTAATGCAGATGATGCGGACGGCTTGCCAAACAGCTAGCACTCGCAAACATTCCAAAATTAATACTGAGGATGTAATTTACGCTGTAAAACAACAGCAATTTAGCTTTGAACGCTTTATTCCTGAAGAACACTATCCATTTTTAGCTCAAGTTTGCTTAACTAAAAATGTTAGTAAGGATGATATTGGTCAGTTAATGCTTTTTAATACCTCGGTTTTAGAGTACAACGGGGATAAGCGATGGAATTACCCAAATCCAGTGGTGAAACAAAATGAATTCTTTCAAGCCGCCCTCAAATCCGCTCTTTCCCAGCAATCCTAAGATAGAAAAAGAACAATTTCTAGCAGTCAATCAACAAACTTTTGCAGAGTTAATCACATTTATAGATTTTGCTGAAAAATTTACAATTGGTTTTATTGAAATAAATTTTCCTAAAGATAGAGAAATTTTAATTACAGTACTTGAAAATCATCCTGAATGTCAGGAAATCCAATTTGTCACCCTTGATTTTCCCGATCCTCATTTACGTTTTTTAAAAGATGAGATAGTTAAAATATTATCAACAATTCAAAGAGACACAAGCAAAAAATTAGTTTTGATTGTACGGCAGTTAGAAAATTCCATTGGTGTTTTTGGAGATTATCCTCCAGTTTTACAAGACCTAAACTTTGTTCGCGATGCTTATAAAAAAACGCTTCCTCACCCTATATTATTTATATTACCTGATTATGCTCTAACCCGCCTAGCAAAATTTGCCCCTGATTTTTGGGCTTGGAGATCGGGAGTTTTTCGTTTTAAAACAACTCAACTTACTAGAGAAGACGCGCTTGCTCAAACTCTTAACTCCAACCAATCAATAGACACGTTAGAGAAACCAGAAAAACAAGAGCGTGTAGACTTACTACATCGTCTGTTAATGGAATACAAACCTACAGGCGATCGAGTAAAAGGAAAAAATTTACATAGCTACAGTAACATATTACATCAACTAGGAGTCGCATATCTAAGTCAACGAAATCCAGAAAAAGCAAGAGAATATTTAGAAGAAGCTGTAACAATTGCTAAAAATAGTGAGAATTTATCATTCCAAGCAGAAGCTCTCAATACATTAGGCAAAGCATATTATCAACAAAGGAATTTTGATAAGGCTATTGCATACTATGAAGAGTCTTTCAGAATTTCACAAGAAATGGGTAATCGTCTAGGTGAAGTTGCTGCTTTGTTTGCCTTGGGCAATACTTATTTGAATTTAAGACAATTTCAACAGGCAAAAAACCTTTATCATCAATGTTTAGCACTCGATCTACAAATCGGCGATCGCTACTCAAGTGCAAGCACCTACCACCAGTTGGGAATAGTAACTCAAGCATTGCGAGAATATGAACAGGCGCAGCAATATTATCAACAAGCCTTGGAAATTTACATCGAATTTGGCGATCGCTACTCAAGTGCTCCTACATACCACCAATTAGGATATTTAGCACAAGAATTGCGGGAGTACGAACAGGCGCGACAATATTATCAACAAGCTTTGGCAATCTACAGTGAATTTGGCGATCGCTACTCAAGCGCTGGCACATACCACCAATTAGGAACAGTAGCCCAACAATTGCGAGAGTATGAACAGGCGTGGCAATATTATCAACAGGCTTTGGCAATTTACATTGAATTTGGCGATCGCTACAAGTCTGCTGCCACCTATCACCAATTAGGATATTTAGCCCAAGAATTGCGAGAGTATGAACAGGCGCGACAATATTATCAACAGGCTTTGGCAATTTACATCGAATTTAGCGAGCGCTACTCAAGTGCAAGCACCTACCACCAGTTGGGAATAGTAACTCAAGCATTGCGAGAATATGAACAGGCGCAGCAATATTATCAACAAGCTTTGGCAATCAAACTCGAATTTGGCGATCGCTACAAGTCTGCTGACACCTATCACCAATTGGGATATTTAGCCCAAGAGTTGCGAGAGTACGAACAGGCGCGACAATATTATCAACAAGCTTTGGAAATCTACATTGAATTTGGCGATCGCTACTCAAGTGCTCGTACATACCATCAATTGGGATATTTAACCCAAGAGTTGCAAGAGTACGAACAGGCGCGGCAATATTATCAACAAGCTTTGGAAATTAAACTCGAATATGGCGATCTCTATTCCCAAGCTAGTACATATTACTGTTTGGGAACACTGGCAGAAGCACAAGAAAATTACGCACAAGCAAGAGCTAATTTACAAAAAGCCTTAGAAATTTATGTTGAATATAACGATGAATATTGGGCTTCTTCGGCACGGCAGGTATTAGAGAGACTTCCATAGTAAATATTATCTTTTCACTCTGATAGCCCAAATTTTGCTCACACTCCCTGTCCTGTTATCTCAAATCCAATTATAGCAGTTCCCAGTCTGCTGAGTACAAACTTATCAGCGTCCATCAGCGTTCATCTGCGGTTAATTTTTTCTTCGGTGTGCTTTACGAAAGTGGGAATTGTCGCGAGCAGCAATGGGAGCATCCCAATTTGGCGCATTGCCCTCAGAATAGAATTCTGGGGCTACACAAACGCTTGTCCGCCCAAGCGCAAAGCGCACGCTACGCGAACGCGGACTTAATAGAAAGTCCACGTAGGTGGACGAGCGTTTGTATAGACGCGATTTTAATCGCCCAATGTTTTTTCCAAATTGGGATGCTCCCGCAGCAATTTCAGGAATTGCGTCTTTCTTTGCGACTTTGCGTAAGTTTTAATATATAGATATTCAACCATACAACTATACTTCAAATGCAAATAACCCAATATCTCCATACAGCCATTCTCGTCACCGACTTAGAAAAAGCCGAGCATTTCTACGGAACAGTGCTAGGATTACCCAAAGTAGAACGTTCCTTAAAATTCCCAGGAGTATGGTATCAGATAGGAAATTACCAAATTCACCTCATCGCCGCCCCATCCACACCCGAATCGCAAAACGAAAAATGGGGACGCAACGCCCACATCGCTTTCTCAGTCGCTGACTTAAATATAGCCAAACAGCAACTTATAGATAACAACTATCTCATTCAACCCAGTGCTTCCGGACGCCCAGCTGTCTTTACCAAAGACCCAGATGGTAACATTGTTGAACTCAGCCAGCAATGAAAAAGACTTCGCGCCTTCGCGGTTTACAGATGAAAACCTTCGCCTACACCTACAGCGATCCCATACTAGAACAAAACCCCGATCCCACAACCTGGGGATGGGAGATAGAACGAACATATCAAGACTTAGGAAAAAGGACTGAACTACAAAAATTACTTAACGACTGCAAAACCGAAACCCCCACTCACCTCCTCATTCGCCGCTTAGAAGAATTAGGAGACACCATAGAAGAAGTGACTTCCCACCTGACAGAACTAGAAACAATGGGAATTACACTCATTGCAATTGAACAAAATTATAACTCCTCACACAAAAGCCCCAACATCCGGGCTGACTTGCTCAAACTCCTCTACGAAATACAGCATCAGCAAAAGAGTCGCCGCATACGTCAAGGACACGCCCGCAACCGTTTAGAAGCCGCACCCCCACCTGGTAAAGCACCCTATGGCTACCGCAGAGGTAAAGGAAAATACACTGTAGACCGCAGTACTTCCCCAGTTGTTAAAGATTTCTTTGATAACTTCTTACTTTACGGTTCCCTGCGAGGCGCAGTTCGTTACCTGGCAAAAAAATATGGCAAGAAAATTTCTGTTACCACAGGACGCCGTTGGTTGACAAATCCCGTCTACCGTGGCGATACAGCATATCACAATGGAGAAGTCCTGTCCGATACTCATGCTTCCATCATTAGTAGAGAAGAAGCCGCCCAAGTGGATAGACTATTGCGGCGCAACAGCCGTCTACCCCGAAGAACAGCTAGCGCACCACGTTCTTTAGCAGGTTTAGCGATTTGTGGCGAATGTCAGTCACACATGACAATTACCCGTGTTACCATACGCAACCAAGACAAAGAATACCTCTATCTACGCCCAATTAGCTGTCCCAAACATCCCAAGTGTCGCGCCATACCATATCAAGAAGTATTAGAACAGACTATTAAAACTGTTTGCAAAGACTTACCCCTTGCGGTAGCTGGAATGGATTCTCCTCAGCTAGAGACAGTAAAAGATAATTTAAATCAATCTATTTTGCGCCAACAAGAAATACTCAAACAGTTACCTGATTTGGTGGAGGCTGGAGTTTTGGATGCAGAAACATCTCAGTTAAGAGCATATAAACTCCGTGTAGAAATATCAGAACTTCAAGCGAAGTTGGCAACTCTACCACCAGTGAATTTACGTTCTGTTGCTCAAGCAGTTTCTATTCCTCAGTTTTGGTTAGATTTGTCTGAAGCGGAACGAAGGTTTTACTTCCGTGAGTTTATTCGACAAGTTGAGATTGTTCGTGAAGATAAAGATTGGGAATTACAAGTTATTTTTATTTTTTGAAATAGCAATCCTATTTCATTTGTGAAAATTCGCTGTGTTCAGATCCCCAACTTCTCAAAGAAGTCGGGGATCTAACTTTTCAGTAACAATCAGCCATTACCTTCAGTCTCACTTACAGTTTTTGTAGATTGAGGACGTTTCCCTGCGTTTCGTACATTCATAAATTTACTGAGTACATCAAACCAAAAGGGCGCTCCCATTGCGATCGCAAAACCACTTGCAATCCAACCAGGAATCATTCTTAAAATTCTAGTAGGTGTAATGACAGGTTCTTCTGGTGATGTTAAGCGAAACTGTTGTGATAAGTTAGCAGGAGTCCAACCAATGGGTAGAGAAACTGCTGTGAGAATATTGTCAGCATCATTTGTCAATTTTTTTATGTCTCCTACTGTTGAAAAATTATTAACGTTAGGATTTGATAATTTTTCAGCATTTTGAACAATTATATTTCTCAGCACTGAATCTTTTGATAATCTATTCACCATGTGAAATGCATCCGCATTGGCTGCAACAGCAAGTACCAAGCCAATTAAAATACCTACACCTTTAGCATTGCGTTTGTAAACCCCAGAGGCTCTTTCCATAGAGCTATCAAAAGCCAACTCAATTTCTTGTCGCAATCTATCAATTCCTTCGCGTGTATTTTGTATTTTCGTTCCCGCACGTTTTGCTAAAACTGAAATATTATCCACAACTGATTCAGGTAAATTCTCAATCAAATTCTGAATTTCCTGATATGCTGCTCCATCTTTAGTCTTGAAAATCGCCTTAATTTCTTGATAAATTGCACTGTTTTTATTAATTAATCCAACAACTTCATCAATATTGGGCTGCAATCCTCCAATTAACATTGCTTGGTTGGGATTACCAAACATATCTTGTTGGTAATATTCTAATTTTTTGAAAACTTTGCTGTATGGCTCCTGGCTCGAAAGTTCTGGTGGAAGATCTTCTATGTATCTCTTTAAACTGATTTCCATGCGCTCAACACTAGCAGTCAAGTTAATTTTATTATCTTTATAACTCTTAATTATTTCATTGTAATCTATTTCTAAATCTTGAAGGTTCAGTGCAAGTTGATTAAAAAATCTTCGTAATTTCTCATCTTGAACAGTCTGCTGTTGCAATTGATTTAAAATATCCCTAATTTCCTTGATTCGTGCTGTTTTGAATCTTTCCAGCCTCGCTTCGGTTAACCAACGAACTAATTTGGGAATTTCCAGTACTTCTAACACAGTCGTTGCATAAATATCTGCCGGAATATAGGAGGGTCCGGTATGTTTGCCTTTACCAAAGATAGTTTGTTGACCTCGCTGTTTTGATGATATTAAAGACCGAATAAATGAAGCAATTGCCCAAGTAAATTTTCGAGGTAAAGACTCAAACCATCCTTTGGCTTCTTGATTAATATTTTTAATTAAGGGATTGTCATAAAGTTTATTGGCTAATTCAATAACTGACTTTAATTCATGCTGTTGATCTTGGCTCGAGACATTGCCTGCTAAAAAAATTTCAACGGACTTTTTTAAGTGTGCAGCCCGCCACTGCAATAAAGTTGCAATCAATTCTTGAATTTCTGAGGCAAGTAAGCTTAAAATTAAATAAATAAATATTAAGCCGATGACTACGTCAAACATAGCAGGTAGATTCATAAATTTCTTCTCCACTCAGGAATTAATATACGATCTTAGTCGGAATTGGAACCCAGTTCACTTTCTTATTAAGAAAAATAGATAAACCAAAAAAAGCTATAAAAAAATACTTTACGAGGAAATATAAGTTAATTTAAAATCTAGGAGCTTTGATGAAATGCAACATTCAAGTCTACATTGCGTCAGGAGTTTCATTCAACAACCAGCAAGCACAGTCATTATCCTAGATTATGCAATTCGTAAGCTTTCTTTGGGGTCGTCTGGAAAAACAGTATCGGTCGGCGGAACAGTGGATCGATTGGGTATGGGTGATCGTGCTGCTTTTGGCAGCTGTATTACTCTTTACCATAAATCTTGGAGAATTACCACTGCGGGATTGGGATGAAGGTACTGTCGCACAAGTAGCACGTGAAATCATGCGTGCTCCTGCTGGTTCAATGCCTTGGCTTTATCCAACACTTGGCGGAGAACCTTATCACAACAAACCACCGCTCATGCATTTGCTGATTGCTGGGGCTTACTCTATTTGGGGAGTTAATGAGTGGGCTTCCCGCTTACCTGGAGCTACGCTAACGGCTGTTTCAGTGCCTTTGCTTTATTACATTGGTCGAGAAATATTTCGCAAACGTCGTGCAGCAGTATACAGCGCTTTAATTTACCTCACCATGCTACCTGTAGTGCGTCACGGACGCTTGGCAATGTTGGATGGGGCTGTTGTCTGTTTTTTTATGCTCATGATGTTGTGCTTGTTGCGATCGCGTCGCAACTTACGTTACTGTCTTGGTGTTGGCATTGGTTTTGGGTTAATTTGCTTAACAAAAAGCATACTTGGTCTGTTGTTAGGTATAATAGCAATCCTATTTCTGTTTTGGGACACACCACGACTGTTAGCCAGTTGGTATATGTGGTTGGGAATTTTCATTGGCAGTGTACCTGTGGCATTTTGGTACGGTGCTCAATGGCTACATTACGGTGAGATATTTACCAAAGTCGGTATGGTAGATCAGTCCTTCAGTCGTCTTTGGCAATCTGTTGAAGGTCATTCCGGACCACCTTGGTACTACCTTCTGGAAATTTTCAAGTACAGTTGGCCTTGGCTAATTTTTTTACCTTCAAGTTTGCGTTTAACCTGGGAAAATCGCAACCTTAGCTGGGCAAAACTTGTATTGGTATGGAGTAGTGTTTACTTAATTTCTATATCTTTAATGAGTACTAAACTTCCTTGGTACATATTTCCCATCTACCCCAGCTTAGCTCTAGCTTTTGGGGCAAAAATAGCAGAAACCGAAGACTCCCAATTGCTCTCACCTTATCCCCGGTCTTGGATAGTTTCTTTAGCTCTGTTAGCATTAGTCGCGATCGCTGGCAGTATATACTACAGTATAGGGAGTGCGTCTCGATCGGAGTTACAACTGCTTTTTGCCGCAGTTGCGTTAACAATGGCTTTAGCTGCTGTTTTAGCCGAACGAGGTGACGGGCAATTTCTAAAAGTTCTATTTTGGGGTACTTATGTGTCGTTGCTGCTATTAATGTTCTCAAAGTATTGGGTTTGGGAATTAGGAGAAGCCTATCCTGTCAAACCAGTTGCTGAAATGATACAAAGAGCAGATCCCGATACAAAAAAGATTTACACCTCTTTCCTTTATCATCGCCCATCATTAGATTTTTATAGCGATCGCACTATTGTTCCTGCATCTGTTGCTCAACTCGATAGTTACTGGCGCAACGACAAGCAACCCTACTTCTTGCTAGATGAAGCTGCACGTAAAATCTTGCATTTAGATTCTGTGAAGCTAATTGACCAAACATCCGATTGGGTATTGATTACAAAAAATTGAGAGTTGTTGGTTGTTAGTTGTTAGTTGTTGGTTGTTAGTTGTATTAACCACTAACCACTAACCACTAACCACTAACCACTAACAAATTTAAAATTGCTTCTCTGTCTTTGGAAGTTCTGGAGTGTCGTAGATTGTAGTTTGTTGCTGGGTTATACCGATTGCACCCAGCAAAATAGCACTTCCTACAACTAGCGCCACTAAAGGATGCTTGAGAATCACAAAATCCCGTAAAATCCTAGCTAGGGGTCGGCTTTGACGGCGTAGGGAAGATGAGACTGCTACCTGCTGTTTGTAGGAAAAAGGATCGCGGACGTAATGACCGCTTTGACAAACGACTAGCCGTTCCTGACAGTACGGACAAGAAAACAATCCAACGCACGCCTTCATCGGTTTTCGTGCAGCGTTTTTCTGACAAATGGGGCAAGTCAAATAATGATTATCAAAGATGTGTGTATTCATCTACCTCGTCCGCCTAGTCTCTTACTCGCTTTAATAACAAAACAACAGCTATATAGAAATTCCGGTGACACTTACGTAGAGCACCCAATGTTCTGACATCAGCCATCAGTCACTGAATTGTTCGTGTTTCGGTTTCCCCTACAATTCTAGTGCCAGGGAAGCGACCACGCCTCTGTTTGAAGTGTGTAGTTTATAACTCGCAAGAAGTGTGAAGTGTAAAGGATGAAGGCTAAAGTGAAGAAATGACCTCAAACCTTACCCTTGTGGGCGCAATCTCTGTTCAAGCACTTCAGTGTTTACCGTATGGTTCAAGCCCCGCCCCTCAAAGGCGGTTACTTCATCCTTTATCCTTCATACTTCATCCTTTTGCTAACCTTCGATTCTTTCTCATTTAAGCATTGTCTCCGCAAAAATTTTGAGTGCTTGCAATCTTTTAACCAAAGCTTCGTAAATTGAATAAGGAGGCATGATGAACTTTCGTAGATGAGGGGGATTGGGCATTGGGCATTGGGCATTGGGAAATAGAAAATCAATCCCAATGACTAATCGTTCGTCCCTAATCCTTAGTCCCTAGTTTCTAATCCGCTAATTTTTACTTGTCTGGTTGATAAATAATCGCTCACAATGAGATGGAAGACATAAAAATTTAAATTTTTTATTAGATTTACTCCTCCACCCAATGAGCCTTTTGCATTCTACTCAATTAAGGAAGGTTGTGGAACAACCTGCTTTTCACTTCCTTTCTGCCCGGTTAACCGATTTGCTTAACCGTTTTCAACCATCTCCAGAAAGTGTTGTTCTGTTTTTAGCCGTGCTTATAGGGGGTGGCAGTGGAATGGGGGTGGTCACATTTCACTACCTCATTGAAATCATTCACCACCTCATGCTGGAAAATTTCATGGGTGCGATTGGGGCTTGGGGTGCTTGGACTTTAGCTTGTGTCCCTATCCTGGGTGGAATAATTGTCGGTTTCATGCGCTGGCGTACCTCTGACTTTGGACCAGGACTCTCTTCTCTCATTGCTGCTTCCTACCCTGGGGAAATCCAGCGAAAACTACGACCGGTCACCAAAATGCTGGCTGCATCTGTATCTTTAGGGAGTGGTGCTTCATTAGGACCAGAAGGACCCAGTGTAGAAATTGGGGCTAATTTTGGTTTGCTACTGTCTGTTGTGCAGCAAGTCTCACAAGAAAGACAGCGCTTGCTTTTGGGTGCTGGTGCTGCTGCGGGCTTGGCTGCTGGATTTAACGCTCCAATTGCGGGAGTTTTCTTTGCTTTGGAAGTGGTCTTAGGTACGACTGCCTTTGCCACTTCTGCTGTTAGTGTGGTGTTACTAGCCGCTGTTGTTGCAGCACTCGTAGCTCAAATTGGTTTGGGCGCACAGCCAGCTTTTACCTTACCCGCTTACCAAGTCCGCAGCCCTTGGGAATTACCTTTATATCTCGGCTTAGGTTTGGGAGCCAGTGTAGTTTCTCTTGCCTACACCCAGTCTATCCGTCTGGCAAAAGCTTGCTTCCACGGAAAAGTTCCCTATTTCCAATGGATGAAACGCATACCCGAACCATTTCACCCTGTTATCGGTGGGGTCATTGTTGGCGCAGTTGCCATATATCTCCCGCAAATTTTAGGGATTGGGTATGGCACTGTAGAAGCGATGCTGCAAGATGCAGAATTTTCTTTACAACTGCTCGTTGTGCTGCTTGTGGGAAAACTTCTGATGACAGCTGTTAGTGCTGGTAGTGGTTTTGTCGGTGGTGTGTTTGCTCCTGCTATGTTTTTAGGTGCTTCCTTTGGAGCAGCTTATGCCAAAATTTTAGCGTGGATCGTACCTGCAGTTAGTCAATTTATGGCCGGTCCTCCTGCTTATGCAATGGTGGGAATGGCTGCTGTTTTGGCTGCAAGTGTAAGAGCACCGCTCACGGCAATTTTAATGCTGTTTGAATTAACGAGAGACTACCGCATTGTCTTACCTTTAATGGCGGCAGTAGGTCTAAGTGTTTGGTTGGTAGAGAGAATGAAGCCAAATTCCAACTCAAACTCCAACTTACAACAAATTGGTCTTTCTGAATTGAAAGACGAACAAGCAGAAATTTTACGGCAAATTTTAGTAGAAGATGCTATGCTCTCTTGCCCCAAAAAGCTATCATCAACCATGACGGTAATTGAAGCCGCTTTGGAAATGACAGGAGACTTATGCCGCAGTGCCTTAGTTGTTAATGACGCAGGGCAACTTGTTGGTATCGTCTCTTTAGAAGATATCAACCGTGCTATTTCTGTTTGGGAAAAATACCCAAATTCGTCAAGTGAAATTCGGGCTGACATAGCTAATCAAACGCTCATGGATATTTCTACCACCGAGCTTCTTTATGCATGGCTTGATGAACCTCTCGCTGAAGCTTTAGATCGAATGGCAGGTCGAGGTTTGCATCAGTTACCTGTAGTCACCCGAGATAACCAAGAACGAATTTTAGGTTTATTAGAACGCGAGCAAATCGCTTTAACCTGCAACGTTGCAGTCACGCGCAGGTCTCTTCGTCATTACTTACCAATGACTCTCAAAACAGGTGTTAGTATTAGTCATTAGTCATTTGTCAAAAGGTCATTGGTCACTGGTCATTGGTCACTGGTCACTGGTCACTGACTAATGACCAATGACTCTTTAGACTAAAGCTTCTACAGCCTCAGCACTTTCTCTTTCTTCAGAGTCTATTTGCCTCAACCGAATGTGTTTTTTGCCTAAAGTAATGACAAACTCATCTCCTGGCTTGAGATTCATTTGTTTTGTGTAGGCTGAACCTATCAATAAGTTACCGTTCGACTGCACGCTAATTCTATAGCTGGCACTTCGTCCACCTCGCCCGTTTGCACTAGGAGCACTGTCTAACTGAATGCCCTCGGCATCAATTAGGGCGTTTAAGAATTTCATCATGTTGACGCGCTCGATCCCGTTTTTGGTTACGGTGTAGTAGCCGCATTGTTTAGCTTTTTCTTCTTTGCTGAGGTGCTCTAGCTCTTTGACTTTTCTGAGCAGATCTTCTCCGACTAGGGGTTCAATTTTTTTCTGTTTAGCCATCAACTTAATTCACAAACGAATGGTCAAATAGGATTAATCGATTTTATTTTAGCTGAGGTTGAGGTAATGCGAGCAGAAACCTTTTATTTTCCTCTTAGCTTAGCTAAGTATATTACATCTTAAGAGCAAAATATTGCGATCGCTCGCAATATTCCCAATACAATATAGTCTAAAGAAGATACATTATGGTGATGGCTATACTTTTTAAGTTCGTGAAGACTGTCACCCTATGTTTGTTTAAGTTTCCTAAACTAAGCTAAAAGGGTTGCCTACTTGCAGGAATTACAATAATTGGCATACAGAATGATAAGCAAAACTGAACTTTTGACCAGTGACCAGTGACCACCTGACCAGTGACCAGTGACCAATTACTAATGACCAATGTCTAATGACCAAAATGAAACTAACCACTAGAGGACACTATAGTGTAAAAGCATTGCTTGATTTGAGCTTACAGCCAGAATATGGACCTGTATCTACTAAAGCAATAGCCGCACGCCAAGATATCCCAGCACCTTACCTGGAGAAACTACTAATAGAAATGCGTCGTGCTGGACTGGTAAAATCTATTCGCGGCAGCATCGGAGGTTACCAACTTGCGCGATCGCCCTTACAAATTTCTTTGGGAGAAATTTTAGAAGCGGTTGGTGAAACGATTGAACCTTTACCCCATCACCAAGCTTCTCCAACACAAGCAGAAGATTGGGTAACCCACACCCTGTGGAAGAGATTGCACCAAAAACTGAAAGAAGCGATATACAGTATTACTCTGGCAGATCTTTATTATGATGCTCGTAGTTGGCAAGCTTCTCTTGGCGAAGAAGCTAGTTTTATTGTTTAATAGAGATGTTAGTGGTTAGTGGTTAGTGGTTAGTGGTTAGCGGCAAATCACCACTAACTGCTAACTACTAACTACTAACCAACAATAAATGACCTCTACTATTATTCTCATCATCGCTGCTACTATAGATTACTTAATTGGCGATCCTTGGGGTTGGGTTCACCCAGTCCAAGTTATGGGATGGTTTATTTCTCGCTTTACGAAATTGGCTTTAACCCATTGTCATGATTATCTGACACAACGCGTAGCAGGAATTGCGATCGGCATCATTTTAATAATTGGTAGTGGCGTTGTTGGGTACTTCCTTATTCTAGTGACCAAATTGCTGCATCCACTTTTAGGAATAACATTAGAATGTGTATTGCTAGCCAGCTGTTTTGCAGGTCGAAGTCTGAGAGATGCAGCTCAAACAGTTTTACAAGCTTTAACAGCAGGAAACTTATCCGAAGCACGCGTTCTTTTAAGTAAATACGTTGGTCGAGATACTGATAAATTGACAGAATCAGAAATATTGCGAGCTATTCTAGAAACGGTGACAGAAAACGCCACCGATGGAGTGATGGCTCCTCTTTTCTACGCAATTGTTGGTTTATTTGTGCCGATTGTAGGTCCAACTCCCCTAGCTTTGGCATATAAAGCGAGTAGCACTCTTGATTCAATGGTAGGTTATCGAGAAGCCCCATATACATATTTAGGATGGTTTAGTGCTCGTGTAGAAGATTGCTTAACTTGGATTCCGTGTCGTTTAACAATATTAACTCTTGCAGTTCTTTCAGGTAAACCCTTGTACGTTTGGCAAATTTGCCGACGAGATGGCGCAAGCGATTCCAGTCCCAACTCTGGTTGGAGTGAATGCGCTTACGCTGCTATTTTGGGGGTGCAGGTGGGGGGTACTAATTGGTATCGTGGGGTTGCGAAGCACAAACCTTTGCTTGGAGACGCAAAGAATCGCATCACCGCAAGTTCCATCTATCAAGCCTTACAACTCACCCGCTTTTGTTTTTTACTTTGGTTGGGTATAACTGGTGTCGCAGCAGTTACAACTACAACTTCAGTCCAAAAGTTGATGCCACAATTGTAACGAGAGTAGTACCCACCCCAAATAAAAACAGGTAATTATGGATATAGGGAATAACTAGAAAGTTAGGAGTGAGTAGTAAAGAGTGAGGAGTTGTTCATAGCCCCTTCATTCACAGCACCTTATTCCTAACCCCTTGCTCTATATTCAGGGTATCAATCTATGGTTTTATCTACTCAAGCTAAAGTCGTTGAAATTCTCTCACCACAGGAACTCCGTCGTACTGCCAATCGCCTAGCCTCTCAAATTGTAGAAAAAACGCCAATCATATCTCGACTGGCTTTAATAGGTATTTACACTAGAGGTGTGCCATTAGCTCATATGTTGGCACATCAAATTGAGGTGCTTGAAGGTGTATCACCAGAAGTAGGAGCATTGGACATTACATTTTATCGTGACGATTTGGATCGCATAGGGTTGCGGACGCCTGTAAAAACTTATATTCCTTTTGACCTTACGGGTAAAACAGTTGTCCTTGTAGATGATGTTATTTATAAAGGACGGACAATTCGCGCTGCTTTGAATGCCGTGAACGAATATGGTAGACCTGAGTCAATCCGTTTAGCAGTGCTAGTGGATAGAGGTCATCGTGAAGTACCAATTCATCCAGATTTTGTTGGCAAACAATTGCCCACGGCAAAAGATGAAATTGTGAAAGTTTTCTTACAAGAAATTGATGGACGAGATGGTGTGGAATTAATTGGAGATTAAGAACGGCATGGGAGGGGGAAAGACAAGGTAAACAAGGAAGCAAATTTCGCCGTATCTACCTTGTCTCCCGTGTCCCCCAATCCCCTTATCGCATAACTGGGCTTGCGTGATGGTGAACCAAGTACCATTTACCCCCGAGAAGCTCAAACACATTTGTTGCTATGGATTGCGCTTTGAGTTTTCTTCCATTAGCAATTTGGAGAACATTTTCTACCAAGACAACATAAGCAACATTCTCGCGAACTTCTGTTGTAATGATATCGGTGTCGATCTCAACATAAGCCGTATTTTTAAAGATATTCGCCCAGGAAGCTTGAATATCTTTCCAACCATTTAACACATTCCATCCAGGGTGAATGCAAAGACTACCAGTTCCTTGCGACCACACTGCGCCCATTGCTTCGATATCCTTTTTTTCAAACGCTCGATAAAAAGCGTCGTTAACTGCTAAAATTTCAGAACGTTGGTTAGTCATAATTATATAATTTTGGATTTTAGATTTTGGATTTTGGATTGAGAAAGTTAATAGCAGCTAAATAGTAGAGTGGCCATTCGCCACCTAAAAGCTTTTGTGCGGCATAACTCTACCTACTAATAGTAGTTCTTAGCAATTAGCAATTAGCCATTAGCCATTAGCTCTTTAATAGTTAACAGAAGTTGCTTTGCTGTATAAGGTTTGGGTAAAAAAGCTTTCACCCCTACTTCTGTGACAGCATTAATCTTTTCAGTGGAAGCAAGTCCGCTAACGGCAATGATTTTTACTTCTGGATTAATCTTTTGGAGCGTGCGAATGGTAGTTAACCCATCCATGGATGGCATGACCATATCTGTCAAAACAAGAGAGATTTTATCTCGATATTCGGCATAAAGGGCAATTGCTTCAATGCCATCACTAGCAACGATCGCTTTATAATTATGGCTTTCCAAGGATGTTTTGGTCACATCTCGAATTGAATCTTCGTCATCTACAACCAAAATCAATTCTCCACTACCACTTGGTAAATCCATCTCTCGGTCTTCAAGAGGTTCTACTGCCTCTTGTGCTGGTAAATACACTCTAAACTCGCTGCCTTTGCCCTCTTCGCTGTACACACTGATAAAGCCGTTGTGACTTTTGACGATACCAAGTACCGTAGAAAGACCAAGACCCGTGCCTTTGCCAATTTCTTTTGTGGTAAAAAATGGTTCAAAAATGCGGTCTAGAATCTCGGTTGGAATACCAATTCCAGTATCTGTAACAGAGATGACAACAAAAGAACCCACACGAGCATCTATGTGCATCCTAGCGTAATTCTCATCAACGAAAAGATTTTCAGCAGAAATAACTAGGCAACCCCCATGGGGCATGGCATCGCGAGCATTTACGCACAAATTCATTAAGACTTGATGCAGCTGGGTTGGGTCTCCAGAAACAGCCCAGAGATTTTGTGGGACTTGGCAAGAAAACTCAACAGATTTGGGAAATGTTTCCTTCACAACTTGCTGGATTTCTCTGATCAAGTGATTTAGTTGTAGAAGAGTGCGATCGCCCTCTATACCGCGAGCAAAAGAAAGTACTTGCTTGACTAAATTAGCTCCCCGTTTGGCATTGGATATCAAAATAGGTAATAGTCGCTTACTGCGTTCATCATGCAGTTGTGATTCCAAAAGTTGTGCTGTCATCAAAATAGGCGCAAGAACATTGTTCAAGTCATGAGCAATACCGCTTGCTAAAGTCCCAATACTCTCCAACCGCTGGGTGCGGAAAAATTGTGCTTCCAGTTCTTTTTTTTCTGTAATATCAGTATTAACAACCAGGATAGTTTGTTGTTTTTTATCAAACTCTTGTACTAGCGTCCAGCGACTTTCAACAATAATTTGTTTGCTTAATTTTGTTTTTTGATATAGCTCTCCTTCCCAAGAACCATTTTTCATTAAAGTATCAATAGCGACTTGTAATTGTGCGTTATCTTTTTCTTCCCAAAGTTCTAAAGTTTTGTGACCAATCGCCTCAGCCGCTTTCCAACCATAAAGATTCTCGGCTGCTTTATTCCAAAATAAAATTTTGTTTTCTAAATCACAGACAAAAATTGCGTCTGTGGCAACATCCAATAAAGCTGCTTGTTCGCGGATTTTTAATTCCGCTCTTTTGCGTTCAACAGCATAGCGGATGGCACGTTCAAGAAGAGGCGCTGTCAATTGACCTTTTTCTAAATAATCTGCTGCACCTGCTTTCATTGCCTCAATGTCTATTTCCCTGTCTCCCTTACCTGTGAGTAAAATAATTGGGGAAGAACAGCCTAAAGATATAACTTCGCGCAACAGTTCCAACCCATTTTGCGCTCCCAAACGGTAATCAACAAGATAGATATCATGTTGATGTGCTGCTATCGCCTCCTTTCCGGACTCATAATTGCTAACCCATTCCAACTTGCAGTGGCAAATCTGGAATTCCTGAAACCAATCACGAGTTAACGTGTAATCATCTTCATCGTCATCAACAAGAAGAACTTTTATAGAGATTTGCTTCATTTTTCTGCCTTCCTTTTTTATAGTGGCAGTTCTACAATTTCAAACCAGTATTTTCCTATTGTCCTCATCACCTCAACCAAAGATGCGAAAGTCGCCGGTTTGATAATAAACGAATTCGCACCCAAATCGTAAGTACTATGAATATCTTCCTCTGCCTTAGAGGTCGTTAGCACAACAATCGGAATTTTTCTGAGTTGAATATCAGCTTTAATTTCTTTGAGGGCTTCACGACCATCTTTTTTAGGCATATTTAAATCTAGCAAAATTAAACCCGGACGGGGTGCAATATTTTTGTCGGCGTACTTACCACGCCACTTGAGATAATCCATTAACTCTTCACCATCACTGACAGTATGCAAGTCATGAGTCAATCGACTTTCTGTCAATGCCTCACGAACTAACATACGGTCATCCTCATCATCTTCAGCCATCAAAATTGTGATCGTTGTATGCCGACCCTTCACTCTATATTTTCTCCTTTTGAGGGTTTATCGTTAATCGACCGTCAAAATACAACCAATAGAGGACTTAGGCTGTAATATTTTTACACCCATGGAAGTATGATAAACCTTATCAAAGAAAAGCGAGCGAAACGATAAATTTCGATCCTTTCCCCAGTTGGCTGTATGCAGTGATACTCCAACCGTGACGTTCCACTATTTTACGGGCAATGGCTAAGCCCATACCCGTACCTTCATATTCGTTACGACCGTGTAAACGTTGAAAAACATTAAAAATTCGGTCAAGATATTTTTCGTCAAATCCAATACCATTATCTTCAACAATAAGTTGCTCGTGTCCGGCCTCGTGTTGTTGAGTGTAAATTTTGACAATAGGTGGAGTATCTTTGTAGTGAAATTTTAAAGCGTTGCCAATGAGATTTTGGAGCAATTGGCGCATTTGTAGCGGATCTGCCTGAACAGTAGGTAAATCACCCACCTCCACAAGCGCTTCTGTTTGCAGGATACGTATTTCTAAATCGGATAACACCTCTTGTGTGACTTGCGCTAGATCCACTTGCTCAAAAGGTTTTGCCCTAGTTGTAACTCGTGAAAGTGTCAGTAAATCTTCGATCAAAGCTTGCATCCGGCGAGTTGCATTTTGCATCCGTTCCAGATAATCTTGCCCCTGTTCGGTCAATGCATCACTACAAGTCGCTTTCAGCCGTTCTCCAAACGTCTTTATCTTACGCAGTGGTTCTTGCAGATCGTGAGAAGCAATAAAGGCAAATTGTTGCAGTTCTTCATTAGAACGAGCAAGTTCTTGTCTTTGGCGAGTTTCCTGTTCTAAAAGCTGGGCTTGAGCTACAGCAATTCCTATTTGATTTGCTAACTGTTGTAAAAGTTCGGTTTCCCAACTCGTCCACTCCCGAGGATGAGCACATTGATGGGCAATGAGTAGTCCCCACAGTTTGTTCTTGAAAATAATCGGTACAATTAAGTTGGCTTTTACACTGAGTTTTTGTAAAAATTCTAGGTAGCAAGGTGTGATTGTGACCTTTTCAATGTCGCTCATCGAACCAATTCGTCCTTGACGGTATTGTTGAACGTAATCCTCGTTAAAGCAGGGATCTTCAAGATTGTGTCCGAGAATGCTAATAAACCCAGAAACAACCGCCTCTTGCACAACGACTCCCGTACCATCAGGTAGCAAGCGAAAAATTAAGACACGATCTGCTTGCAACAAATGTTGGACTTCTGTAACACTTGTTTGAATAATTTCATCAATTTGTAAAGATTGACGAATTTTTAGCGTGATGTCAGAAAACAATTGCGATCGCTGTTCGTTTCCCCTGAGGACATCTTCAAATCTCTGGCGTTCAATAGCAGTAGCCAGCATATTAGTCACGGCTTGCAAGAAATAAACATCTTCTTTGCTAAAAGTGCGCGTTCTTGTTGTGTGTACTTCCAACACTCCAAAAGGATTCTCTTTACCATGAATTAACAAAGAAACACTACTGACTATAAAATAGTCGTGTGGCAGTTGTGGTTTTCCAAAGCGCGTTTCAGTGAGGAAATCATTAACAATTGTTGGTTCTTGAGAACGCAGGGTATGGCCAGCTTGAGAATCACTTCCAGCACTTACGGTTGCTTGTCCTACCAATTCTGGATGCCAACCAACTCCCGCAACCAATCGCAAGATACTACTATCCGGCAAAAGTTCCAAAATATTACAATACTCTACCTTAAGGCTATGGGAAACAAGAGTGACCGTTTCTTGCATCAATGTAGTCAAATTCAGACCAGCTAATGCCATTTGACTGAGTTCCGCCACCAGCGCCTGACGATTTGCATACGCTTCCAACGACTCCTCTGCTTGCTTGCGCTTGGTAATGTCCATATCTACCCCAGACATCCGCAGCGCCACTCCTTCTGAATCACGAAAGACAACACCTTTGCTTGCTATCCAATGAAGACTACCGTCGTATCCAATAACACGAAACTCAATATCATAATCAAACCCACCCTGAAGAACCTGTTTCACTGAGCAGTCAACAAAATTGCGGTCTTGAGGATGAACGCGTTCAAGAAAAGCTTCATAGGTAGTATTTTCATAAATATTGTTTAACCGCAAGAGCAATTTTAAATGCTCCGACCAAGTTACTTTGTTATGTGTAATATCCCATTCCCAAGGACTCATGCGAGCCGCGTCTAACGCTATTCTAAGTTGCGCCTCTCGATTTTGCGCCTGTTCGCTTTGCTGATGCAATTCTTGCATTGCGCGGCGGGATTCCAACACCCGGCGCACTCGCTGACGCAAAACTTGCCATTGAATTGGTTTGCTAATGTAATCAGTGGCACCAGCCGCAAAAGCCTTATCTACGGATACTTGGTCGTAAAGAGCGGTAATCATTAATATAGGCGTTGCTGCACCACCAGGAAGCGCCTGCAATTTAGTACAGCAGGTAAATCCATCCACGATCGGCATCATGGCGTCTAACAGCACCATATCTGGCTGTTGCTCCATGTAAACAGCTAATGCTTGCTCGCCATTAGTTGCTTCTGCGACTCGATACCCTACTTGTTGCAGTAGTTGTCGCATTTGTAACCGTGTTATCTTATCGTCATCTACAACCAGTATTAAATCGGTCATTTGTAATTTGTCATTTGTAATTTGTCATTTGTGATTGGTCATTTGTTATTTGTTATTTGTTATTGGTCACTGGTCACTGGTCACTGGTCACTGGTCGCGCCTCCATGCAAAATCGGCATAGTAAATAAACCCCATGCCAAACCTGTCACCAACCCAAAAAAAGTCACAACATAATTGTGAAAACCCCACCAACCCAAAACCTGAGCCGCCAATTCCAACGGATAAGCCATCATCAACACACTAGCAACTGCAACACCACTCCAACCATACTGACTCAACCAGTAAAAACCTTCACCACCCGTTACCCCATATAGCAAACGAATCACCAGCAAACCTGTCACAGTCCCGTAACAACGCATACACACCGCCATCATATAGGGTGATGCCAAAACCAACCCCAGATCTGGCTGCGGACACACATGACGACCCATAAAATAAATAATATCCCCAACCACAGGTAACAACGGTAACCCAGACACCGCCAAAAAAGGAGCAACCAAAGGTCCAAACACCATCCCCAACAATAAGAAATCAGCAATAAAACTAACCCAACGAACTTGCACCCCTCGACTAAAAGCTACACCTACCATTCTCTCTTCCTCTTTCCTCTGCTTACTCTGCGTACTCTGCGGTTCATTCATCAAAAGTTAAGTGGTGGGCATTGCCCACCCTACTTACTTAACTCATCTTAATAGTATAAGGACTAGTCAACTTATCCAATTGCTGCACCAACAGACTCAGGAACAATCCCACATCCGTCACCACACCAACAGACTCTATCGAACCGCGATCGCTCAACTTCGTCACCACCGCCGGATTAATATCCACACAAACCATCTTCACACCAGAAGGAGTCATATTCCCAACACCTATCGAGTGCAGCATTGATGACAGCATCAAAATCATATCCGCACCTTCGAGCAAGCGAGCGTACTCAGTTTGTGCCTTAATCAAATCCATTTCCGTATCCGGTAAAGGACCATCATCCCGAATCGAGCCAGCAAGACAGAACGGTATACCACTGCGTACACACTCATACATCACACCACTGTCGATCGCGCCAGCCTCAACCGCCTTAGCAATGCTACCATAACGACGGATCGTGTTAATCACCTTCAAGTGATGGCGGTGTCCCCCACGTACAGCAACACCTCGCTTCATATCCACACCCAGGGAAGTCCCCATCATCGCTTGCTCAATATCATGGACAGCGATCGCATTTCCACCAAGCAACGCCTGAACATATCCTTCTCTAATCAGCAGTGACAAATGCTCGCCACCACCAGTATGAATCACCACAGGTCCTGCTGTCACAACAACTTTACCACCAGCATCGCGGATTTTACGTAATTCCCAGGCCACTTGCTCAACCACCAGTTCCACACGCCGTTCGCTAGAAACCCCAGCCGACATAAAGCTAAATTCCTGAGCATTCCGTTGTTCCCGCGATTCAGTTTTCCGGATAGTACGGATACCTTGCACATCAACAACAACCCGTTCCCCAACTTCCAAATCCCGTAAAATTTTACACTGTGCTAACAAGCCATTGGGAGTTTGAGAAATTGCGATCGCCCCATCCATGCGCTGATTGTGTACCTTCACCCACTCACCATCAATCCGCACTTCCGTAGGATAAATGGTGGTGACATAAAAATCATCAGGTGCAACACCCGGTAGAGTCACCGGTTCGAGTTTAGCATCCCGCTCATCTTGAGGTAAATCAACCGCGCCCAAATCAATAAGAAGAGATAGGATAGTTTCCATCACTTCATGAGAAGGCGCTGAAACTCTTACCTCTGCAGCCGAAGTACTTTGCCGTTGTTCTCCCAACGAGAAATTCAGAACTTGGAAACTGCCACCGTTATCTATAATTAAATCCAAAGCACGGTTAATCAAACCAGAATCCAACAAGTGTCCTTCAATGCGGAAGATGCGACTTTCAACCAACACATTGGCATGAACTTCTTCCCGCACTGGTTCGGTAACCCGCAGCGTCAAGCACTTAGCTGCACCACCAGCTTTCAAGAATTCCGACAGTGGAGTTTCAATCGTTTGAAAGCCGACTTGTGCAAGACGTGCTTTCAAAGCATCAGAAGCTTTATTCATAACAACAATATGGTCAACATTCACTGCATTGCAAGAGAAGTTAACCGCATCTGCTTCTGAAATAGCTATGCGCTTATCTTTGTGAACCCGCATTTCTATCAAACGATTGGAGTAGGAATCAAAAGCGGGTGAATAGTATAGCAGATAGCCATTATTTAAAGGACAGAAGCAAGTATCGAGATGGTAAAAGCGTTCATCAATCAGGCGCAGAGACAGCACCTCAATATCGAGCCATTTTGCTAGGTAGGGGTGAGAATCTAACTCTGTCCGGAAACCATATCCAGCCCACAGCCAGCGTCCTTCCCGATCCAGCAGGGCGTCACCTGCACCCTCAAAAGGTAAATCTTTGGGCAGTTCGTAAACAGTATACCCATTGTCTTCAAACCACTGCTTGAAATAAGGTTCCTCCCCCTGACGCTCTTTGTGTAAAAAACGACTCAGGACAACGTTCTTCCCAAGCAACAAGCCAGCGTTGGCTGTAAACACCATATCAGGCCAACCTTTCTGAGGTGGCACTAAGTCTACAATTGCATATTCTTTAAGGATATGATGCAGTTTTTCCCACTGTTCTACAGCACGTTCTTGAGATGACTTGTGGATGTTCCCTTCCATCCAAGGATTAATAACATAGTCCACATCATAGTGGTCAGGGGAGCACATCAAAAAGCGAATCCGGGAATCCATAAAAGTTTAGAGTTGGGGTTAGATGCATAACCTTTTTTGCCTTTTATTCAATACAGATTTTGTTAAGCTTCATTCTGTAGAATTTGCTACATTTCTGTAAAACTTTTTACTGATTAAGTTAATAACGGCACAAAGGTTATGCTATATTCTATCTTCTAGTACGCAAGGTATTAAAAGAAGTTGCCCTCATCCCCAACCCTTCTCCCCAAGGGAGAAGGGAGTTAGACTGAAGTGCTGGAAATATGCTCAATATCCTTCCTCAATTTAGCAATGGCACTCGCTTAGTTTGTTTCTCCTCTGTATATCCGCTTAGAGGATACGTTGCTAGTATTGTTAATTTTTGCTAAATCATAACAGACCATAACCACAAGAACTTGTTTCACGAGCTGAATTAGTAACCAGTGACCAGGGATCGGGGCTTATTATGACAGGTTAGTCTATGCTCACTCTAAACTAAGCTCAGTTCATAGTTTATAGTTCAGAATAGAGAGGACATTGTGGTTACGTTGACCGTATGCCAGAATCTCTTTGGGATTCGGGGCGATCGATCTCTGTCCACATTTATGACCTAGCAATGAACGTTTCTGGTGGCGAATCAAATGCCTCTGCCCTTGTGTTGGTGACATTTTTAGGACTTGTTAATGGAGGAAAATTGTGGTTAGCAAAGCGTTTTCAGCAATCCCGAATTTGGGTGCCATGACAAAACAAATAATCAAAAAGAGGCACATTGAATCACTTCCTTGCTCAGCCCCTTCAATACGAACTGAGCAGTTAAGTCTTAAAATAAATAACGAGAATCCATGTATATACAGTTAATGTACCATAAACAAATACTTAATCTTTATTCAGCCATGTATATACAAAAACCAATGTAGCTAGAGCATCGGTACAGAAATTACAAAAACCCGGTTTCTTCGAGTTGAGCCTATGAGATATCAAGCTTTGCAGGAGAGAGAAACCGGGTTTTTTGCCTCCTTTTAAATACTGTACTGACGCTCTAGAAGTCGTTTGCCCCCATTTTTACAAGACATCCTCATTACGAGCAATGATTTCAATAACTTCACTACGGGTCAGTCGATCTTTAGCTGCGATCGCAGCCAGGTTTTCCCAAGCTGTATCTGTCAGTCGGATAGATCTCAGACGTTTGGGTTCGGAATAATCTCGCTCAAATTTACCTGAATCCTGACGATTGCGCCTTTGAGACTTCTGTCTCGTTCCGGTAAATCGATCTGATGATAAAGGCTTTGCAGTTAGTTTTGCTGTGAACAAGTCAACTAAGTTGTCAATAAGACGATTGCGTTCCATAGGTAAAATGTCACTGCCATGGAATATTTCCTGAACCAAGATGAAATGAACCAAAGTCCCCAAAAAAATGCGTGCAGATGCGTCTGGATCGGGTAGATTAAGTTCGCAACAAGAAAGGAATTGGCTGAGGTCGTCTAAAGCAGGTTTTTCTATATTACGAATAAAGGTTCTCGCTAATTCTGGGAAGCGCCCAGACTCACCAATGACCAAGCGGATTAATCCCAAGACACGTTCATCTTTTGTAACACTTTCCAGTATTGAAATTGCTAGTTGGCGAAGGATGTCAGACGCTTCACCCTCTGCTGAGAGAGCTTTTTGAGGATTAAATGCAGCTTGATACCGCTTGATTATCAATTGCTGTATGAGAGCAGTAAATAATCCTTCCTTATCCTGAAAGTAATTATAAATAGTAGCCTTAGATACACCAGCTGCTGCTGTCACCCGATCCATTGTTGTAGCAGCATATCCATTTGCTAAGAATTCTTGTATTGCTCCTGAGAGAATGGCTTCGACCTTCTCTTCTGAAAGCTTGCGATCTGGATTGTGGTCTTCTGTTTCTCTCATTTTTTTATAAGAATAGCTTATATAGTAATTTTCCTTGAATTGTCAGAAAATAAGTCTCAGAAACCGGGTATCTGCCAGATACCCGGTTTCTATATCTCACAGCTTTCAAATAATTCTATTTTATGCATATGAAATACTCTTGACATTTTTATACTGTACAGTTTAGTTTATAAATAAGCAACTAAACTAACCAGTTTAGTTTATGTCATAACTGATGAGGCAAGCCACTTATGGTGAGTGATGCAACAAATACAACATCTAACAGTTCTGTATCTTTCAAACAAAAGCGTCGCCCAGCGTTCGCCTTAGGAATTGCCACAACTCTCGTTGTTGGTGGAGTCACAATCTACCAACTTCAGCAGTTTCAGGCGCAAGAATCTAGTAAGCCCCAAATAGCCCAAGTGAGCGTACCTCAAGTTACAAAGGTCGCTGCTTTGGGAAGGCTAGAACCGCAAGGAGAGGTCATTAAAGTTTCAGCACCTACATCCTCTCAAGAAAATCGAGTTGAACAACTCTTGGTAAAGGAGGGACAAGAAGTCAAAGCAGGACAAGCGATCGCTATTCTTGACAGCAAAGACCGACTTCAAGCCACCTTAACAAAAGCGCAGGAACAAGTAAAAATCAAGCAAGCAAACCTCGCTCAGGTTAAAGCGGGTGCAAAACGTGGTGAAATTGATGCACAAAAAGCGCAGATTGACAGGCTGAAAGCGCAGTGGGAAGGGGACAAAATAGCTCAAGAAGAAACCGTCGCCAGAATCAAAGCGCAATGGGAAGGAGATAAAACAGCGCAACAAGCGACCATTGGAAAACTAGAAGCAGAAGTTAACAATGCTCGAGCTGAATACAAACGTTATCAGCAGCTCTCGATTGAAGGTGCAATTTCTAAATCTTCTTTTGACAGCAAACGTTTGAGCTTAGATACAGCAACACAGCAACTCAACGAAGCAAAGGCAATCCTAAAGCGCATCGATAGCACGAGTCGCAGACAACTGAGCGAAGCCCAAGCTGTTCTTGCTCGCATTAATACGACGAGTAGCCGACAAATTATTGAAGCTCAAGCCACACTACAAAAGATCGCCGAAGTCCGTCCGGTCGATATAGAAGTGGCAAAAGCAGAGGTAAACGATGCTGTAGCAGAAGTCAATCAGGCTAAGAAAAATTTAGAACAAGCCTACGTGCGATCGCCACAAAATGGTCAAGTCTTAGATATACATACACGTGCAGGCGAAGTTGTATCAGACGAGGGCATTGTTGAAATTGGACAAACAAGCCAAATGTACGTTGTTGCAGAAGTGTATCAAAGTGATATTAACAAAGTCCGTCAAGGGCAGCAAGTGAGAGTTGTTAGTGATTCTTTACCAGAAGAATTGCAAGGAAAAGTTGACTCAGTCGGCTTGCAAGTCCGGCGTCAAAGCGTTGTCAACACCGATCCCAGTAGCAATATTGATGCCAGAGTTGTGGAAGTCCATGTACGACTCGATAGTCCCTCCAGTCAAAAAGCAGCTAAGTTAACCAATTTACAAGTCAAGGCGGTGATTGAGATTTGATCGGATTCATCCAACAATTACAACGACGAACCCCTCTAGGGTGGCTACAACTGAGTCGAGAAAAAAGTCGTCTGCTTGTAGCATTATCAGGAATTGCCTTTGCTGATGTTCTCATGTTCATGCAGCTAGGTTTTCAAAGTGCATTGTATGACAGTAATACACGTCTCAATCGAGTTTTGGATGCAGATATTGTTTTAATTAGCCCCAAAGCTCGTAATATGCAAAATTTATCCACATTTTCCCGGCGACGATTGTACCAAGCATCTTCTCTTTCAGGAGTGAAAGCAGCAGAAGCCATGTACGTTAACGTTATTACCTGGAAAAATCCTCAAACTCGCAGCGAAACATCAATTCAGGTTATGGGGATCAATCCCGACCGTTCGTCTTTTCAGTTACCTGAAGTCAACCAACAGTTAGATAAGATAAAGCTGACAGATAATTTTTTATTTGACCAAAGTTCCAAGGGAGAGTATCAAGATGTCATTGCCCAAATTCAACAAGGTAAAATGGCGACCACTGAAATAGAAAATCGTACCATTACTATCAGTGGCTTATTCAAAATAGGAACTTCCTTTGGGGCTGATGGCAACCTAATTACCAGCGATCAAAACTTTTTACGGCTATTTCTTAGAAAAGAAGCAGCAAGTATTAATCTAGGGTTAATTTATATTGAATCAGGCTACAATCCAAAACAGGTAGCAGAAGCATTACAAACTTACTTGCCAGACGATGTCAAAGCTTTAACCCACGAAGAATTTATTCAATTCGAGCAAAACTATTGGCAAACAGAAAGCCCCATTGGCTTCATCTTTGGATTGGGAGTAGCAATGGGGTTTATAGTCGGCATCATTATTGTGTATCAAGTTCTTTCCACAGATGTCAATGCCCATATTAAAGAATACGCTACCTTCAAAGCAATGGGATATCAAAATCTCTATCTACTAGGAGTCATTTTTGAAGAAGCGATTATTTTAGCAATTCTAGGCTTCATTCCTGGATTAGTAGTGCCTTTTGGTCTTTATTCTTTAACAAGAAATGCAACCAACTTACCCATTTACATGACCTTAGCACGAGCGATAACAGTCCTTGTACTAACCCTAATTATGTGTATTATTTCAGGTGCGATCGCCACTCGAAAACTGCAATCTGCCGATCCAGCAGATATGTTTTAAAAAATGTGTGATTAGGGGCGCAATGCCTCGATCCCCTACAGTCGTTCGTTCAATTAATTATCCGCGTCCATCTGCGTTCATCTGCGGTTAAAAATCATCATGAAATCCGTCATCTCCATCAAAAACCTCAATCATTATTTCGGTCGCGGTCAACTCCGCAAACAAGTGTTATTCGACATCAACTTAGAAATAAATCCAGGTGAAATTGTCATTATGACAGGTCTCTCAGGGTCTGGAAAAACCACACTTCTGACACTTGTAGGAGGGCTGCGTTCCACCCAAGATGGCAGTATGCGTGTTTTGGAACGAGAATTATGCGGTGCAACTGCGAAAGAACTGACATTAGCAAGGCGCAACAACGGTTATATTTTTCAAGCGCATAATCTTCACGGTAGTCTCACAGCATTGCAGAACGTCAAAATGGGTTTAGAACTGCATCAAAGCATAACTTCCGAACAAATGGTTAATCGTGCGATCGCTATGCTAGAACAAGTAGGATTGGGTCAGCGTATAAACTACTATCCCGATGACCTTTCGGGAGGGCAAAAACAAAGAGTCGCCATTGCACGCGCCCTAGTAGCAGAACCCAAAATTGTGCTAGCTGACGAACCAACAGCAGCACTCGATAAAAAATCCGGTCGCGACGTTGTAGAACTCATGCAACATCTTGCCAAAGAGAAGAGTTGCACGATCTTGTTAGTCACCCACGACAATCGCATTCTTGACATTGCCGATCGCATTGTCTACATGGAAGATGGTCGTTTAGCGAGTCAAGAATCGACGAGTAACAATACTATTAGACAAGCAGGGTCGGGTGCTGGAGATACAACAATCAACTTGCAGCAAACAGGCGGAATTTACGTTTACTAAACCTTAAAAAAGCATGAATGTAGGTTAGGTTTCGTGACTCAATCTGTTATCTACCTCCACTGTAAATCTACGGATAGATAGGTAAAAATAATTTATTTTCTTCAGATGGAAGACAACTTTGAAAACCAAATGTTATGCTCTGGGTTATCTATTATCCACCCTACCTGTTGGTTAGTTTAATACAGTGTCCAGCCCAAAGTTAGTAAAAATTCCGCAACAATTGGTAGAGGAACAAATGCAACAAGAGCGCATGCATGATGTTCTTCTGCTGCTAAATCATTTAGTTAAAAGTGAGGAAGCCACCGTAAAGCTTATTTTGGATGGTCTGTACGATGTTGCTTCGGTGAACCTAATTAACAAAAAGCTTCAGAACCGCTCTCTCAACGCTGTAGCAAAATCAATTGCTAGAATGTCCAAACCAGCGTTCAAAATCTTTGCGCTGCGTTGGTTTCAAAAGAATTGTCCCCAATTGATTACAGACTGGCTTTACTTGCAAGTGACTTTCACAGTTATACAACCAGTACCTCTTCCTACAACCATAGTCTCAGAAGTCCAATTAGATTCTTTATCAGGAATAGAAAATACCAGCCAAGGCGAGATTAAGCGTCTCCGTTCTGAGGTGAGATATCTCGCTGGTATATCATTAGGGGCGCTTGCTGCTCTTGCTACCACTGTTATTTGGGGTAACCCTCAAGTAAGGACAATTTATTCTCAATCGACTTCTTCAGTTGGCATTTGCGTTCCAACAGATGTAAAGAACTTTGATAGTCCCGCTAGATAATCAAAAGCAGTACGGGAAGTGCGATCTCTGTATTCCTCATCTTTTTTCTCTGTGCTCTCTGCGCCTCTGCGGTTTAAAAGAATTGATTTAACCGCCGAGACGCAGAGTACGCAGAGGTAAGAGGTGAGAGTGCTAGGGATTTGACTTAGTGCGAGTCGCGGCAAGTTGTTTGCGTCTATACTTGAACATTGCTGCTGCACCCAAAGCACCAAGTGCTAACATACCGAAAGTTGTCGAAGGTTCGGGTACAGACTTAGCTCTAATTGCAGCTAGTGCTGTTTCTGCTACCAACTTGTGAGCATTTGTAGTGGGATGAACTTCATCAAAGAAGAGAAAATCGTTTGGATTATCACAGGTTTTCAAAACTTCGTTTGTTACGATTCTATACACTACGCAAGAGGTGGTCACATCTTTAAAACCAAATTCCCCTGGATTAGCGATCGCCCTATTAAATAACGAATTAATATCCACAGGGATGATATTAACACCTGGAATAGTATTGCTTAAAGAAGCTACAGATGTTGCTAATGCCGCATTATGAGCGTTTGTCGCAGCGTTTAAAGTAGGGGAATTGACAGACCCTAATGCGATTGGGGTTTTGCCTAGATCGGGCAAATTAAATACCAAAATATTTTTGGCACCCGCTTGGGCAAGTAAACCTACTGAATCTGATATATTCTTTACTGTCTGAGCAACGTTAGGATTTTTACCGAATAGGTAATCGTTTCCACCTCCCCACACAGCATAGAGTCCATTTGCTTCTACCTTTTGGTTAGTTGTTAAAAAGGGTTGCGTAAACCCGCCGACTTGCGCCAGCACTCCTGGTACGCCAGGAACAAAAGCATTGTCTTGACCGCTGGTAGACCCACCAAAAGCAAAGTTGACACCTTGGGTTGGAACCGTACTACCCAGATTGGTGAATAAAGTGGGGGTTAATCCTATAGCTTCTCCAAGGTAGTCTACCCAAACCTTATTGTTGGAAAAACGTCCTTGAAAGTAAGGCGGGCTTGGAGGAATCGCACCTGTAGGCGAGAATTGCTGAGTGACATTGAATACATTACCAGTATCCGACAGGCTATCACCAAATACATTAAATTGGCTAAAGGCCGCAGAAGCTTTTAGGGGTAAAGTCAAAGAGAAGAGGAAAAATCCTGCTGTCAAGAGTTCTTTTTTCATACTTACTCTGTATTTGTATTTTTTATAACTTAATTAAACTTAGTCAACAGGGATAGCGCTGGTTTAGTCAAAATCTTTGCTGCTCTATGAAAAAAGAACTTTTTCAAGAGAGTAAATAGATAATTATACGTACCAATACACAGATGACTTATATAAGAAAGTATCACAGAAAGTCACTGTTATTATGTATCTTCACTAGTTTTTTAGAAAAACAGGATTTAGCATGTCCGGAATTCACAGCAGTGAAATTGTTGATAACATTATTAGACGCGTCAGGAGGACAAACGATGAGTGTATTTGTAGCCGTCAAAGTCACTTTGGCTTTTTCAAAACATCCGACACAAGGCACAGAGATTATCGTTCAGTCCTCGATCGCGCAGGAATGAAGCTCGCAATTCCTCTGTGAACCTTGTGCAAAAAAATTGGCACGCACCGAGGAAATACAAATGAATTTGAATTGTTTGGGCTGGAGCGATTTTTTTGCTTCTAGCTTTGAACCATTACGCAAAGAAGGATTTACTGTTGGTAGGGTTGCGATTGAACATAAAAATACTTACGTCCTTTACAGCGATCGCGGAGAACTTTCAGCAGAAGTTACAGGTAAACTGAGATACCAAGCGACTGAATCAACAGATTTTCCTGCTGTAGGGGATTGGGTTGTTATTCAGGTGAGAGATTCTGAAAGACGAGCAACTATCCAGGCAATTTTGCCGAGAAAAAGCAAATTTTCCCGCAAGACTGTAGGTGGTAAAACGGAAGAACAAATCGTTGCTACCAACGTTGACACGGTGTTTTTAGTCTCAGGATTGGATGGAGACTTTAATCCCAGAAGAATCGAACGTTACCTAATTACAGCTTGGGATAGCGGGGCGAATCCTGTTATCATTCTTAATAAAGCAGACTTGTGCGATCGCCTGGAACAGTGTGTGGCGGAGGTGGAAGCGATCTCACTTGGTGTACCCATTGTAGTTTTAAGTGCCAGTACCTCTCAAGGATTGGATGGCTTAAAGCCTTACCTCCAATCCGGACAAACAGTGGCTTTGTTGGGATCGTCTGGTGTTGGCAAATCTACGATCGCCAATCAATTGATAGGAACAGATGTTCAAACTGTGCAAGCGGTAAGAAAAGGAGACAATCGAGGGAAGCACACAACCACCTATCGAGAGTTAATTTTACTGCCAACAGGTGGCTTGATTGTAGATACCCCAGGTATGCGGGAACTCCAAGTTTGGTCGGGAGACGAGGGGTTGCAGGAAACATTTGCAGATATCGAAATGTTTGTACAACAATGTCGTTTCCGAAATTGCCAGCACGAGCGCGAACCTGGTTGTGCAGTGCAGCAAGCATTGGATGAAGGAACACTTGACTATCGAAGGTTCCTGAACTATCAAAAGTTGCAAAAAGAACTTAATTATCTTGCTCGCAAGCAAGACCAAAGGTTGAATTTATTGGAGAAAGAACGATGGAAGAAAATTCATAAAGAGATCCGAAATTACAAAAAGCGTTGATTGAGGAGGCGGAACGATAGTTAGATAGATCCCCGACTTCTTAGAGAAGTCGGGGATCTGAACACGCGCCATACAAACCTAGAAATTTTGTTGAAAGTACGGTAATCAGTAATACAAAAGCCGCCAAATCCCGTTTAAAATTAAAACTATAAAGAGAATAGAGGAGCCTCCAGGATGCAAGTTACAAACGATTCTGATAAGCGCAAATTGCTATCATCTCTGTCTCATGGTGCGATTTTCTTCAGCACAACATTGTTTTCGATTGGGATTCCAATTGTGATTAACTTAATTTCGGATGATCCAGTTGTTAAAAGTAACGCGACAGAATCAATTAATTTTCACTTCAATGTTTGGTTCTGGGCGACTGTCATTGGAGTGCCAATTGGAATTTTATCTTGGCTGACCTTTGGTCTTGGTGGAATTTTATTCTTTCCAGTTGTTGCTTTTGGCTTTGCACTACATTGGGGGCTGACAATTTGGGCATTGTTACATTGTTTTAGCAAGCCTGATGAACCGTTCCGTTATCCGTTCATTTTTCGACTTTTTTAAGTATAGAAAAAAGCAGAGGGTAGAAGGAATCCATGCTGAAAAGCACGCTTTTCTTCTGCTTTTCTTCTTGTAAATAAGTCATATTTAAATGTTATGATATTTGGCTAGTCATTACCATTTCATAATGTTCAACTGTCGGAAACGGCTCGTAAAAATGGTGCAATAATTGACGCCATTGTTGATATTCTGGGGATTGACGAAAACCAACTGTATGGTCTTCTAATTTTTCCCAACGCACTAGTAAAATGTACCGATTTTCTACTTCCAAGCATCGTTGTAGCTCGTGATTAATATAGCCATGCATTGAAGCGATCGCTGATGAAGCTAGCTTGAAAGCTGTTTCAAATTCAGGAGCTTTTCCGGGTTTTACCTGGAGAATTGCAACTTCTAAAATCATACTGCCTCTAATAAAATATTGAAATATAAGACTCCTATTTGATTTTTGAAATATACGTAGTTAGGGCTATGCCGCACACATAAAGCTTATGGTGGGCATTGCCCACCCTACAATACTGAGATTTTTTCAGAAATCATTTATGATTCCTATAGAACCTTCACAATCTATCATGTTTTGTAATTGAAAATTCCCTTTTTATGGGTATTTAGATAGAAAACATTATCAATAACAAGGTTCATAATAGTAGATAGCAGACTATACAGGAGGGATTCCATGATTCCTGGGAACAGTGCATTCAAACATCTGAGCTACAATTTTGTGTCCCAGTCTAATTCGTTTGTCACCAAGCATAGATTGGGCGCTCGCGCAAAAATCTTCAAACTCCTTATAACTGGTGTAGCAGTTTTGGGTGCTTTAACACCTCAACTAGCATGGGCGCAAAATGATCCTAATTCCTATGGATCGCAAGGTACAGGTAATTTTCTCAGCTATCCTTCTGGAACTCGCATTGCCCCGAATGGTAGAATTACTACACCAAATAATGGTACGCTTTATCCTTCCAATACAATTGATAACGGTAATGGTACAAAAACTTTCTACTACCGCAATGGAACACGTGTCATTCTTAGGAAAGATAAGATGAAACCAGGTGGAGCGTATCTTAGTCCAAATAGCTCGAATGGAGGACTGCGAACAACTCCCAATCAAATATTTCCTTCATCAAGAGAACTGAGAAATCAGTAGATACTTCAATCAGCGATATCAAGAGTCAGAGCAAAGACAAACTGAGTGGTGAGCATTTTCTTAACCACTTCTGCATCAACGCCTAAAATTTTCAAGGAGCTTAACTCGTTGATTACGTTCAGCATACTATACTCCACTACGCGGAAGCCTTGTTCGTAAGCGAATTGTCGCGCTTGGTCGGGAGTTGCAAAATTATTATCTACTAAAGACCTACCTGTAAAGTTGGTTCCTATTTGTATTAGCTTTTGTAAATCTGGGTCATTTTGTAGCGATCGCGAAAAGCTAGGTGTGTCAATGAAATCAGGGGTAATCCAGACTCCACCGTAAGCGTGAAGCATTTCTCGGACGTTGGTGCATACTTGTTGTTTTTCTGAGAGTGTAAGGTGTGTCAGAAGCCCCTCACACAAAAGCATGACTGGCTGTTCTGCTTTTAAATGCACGGTACTTTTTAAAAAATGGCTGGGACTGCTAGTAGCATCAATTTCTACAAAGTGCAGATTGGGACGTTCCCCAATGAGTTGCTGAACCAATTGTTGTTTACAGCGAATCATTGCAGGCAAATCGGTTTCAATAAAAGTGATGTTAGGGTCACAAGATAAGTTCATACCACGCGGTAGCAAACCAGATGCAAGTTCTAGAATTTGGGTTATTTGATATTGAGCCATGACTTGGTTAATAGCTTTGTAGCGAGCTTCCACACGTGCGGTTAGCAAAACGCTCTTGTCTTGATTTTGCGGTAAATATAGCTCTATGAATCTTTGCGCTTCTACCAATTTTGCCAACTCCCCAGCATAGGGAATATCTGTAAACTCTCTGGCTAAGCTCACCATAAAAGCAGTGAGGCTAATTTTGTCGAAGTCATTGGCTTGCTGTGTGTTCATGAGTTTTTCTTGTTAAGCTTTTCTGCTTGCGACTACTATTAAGCAGTTTATAAATAATTTTTGAAAATAGTCTTAGTTATAAGCTATAAAATAAATTTATAACTTATAACTCTAACTTAACTGTTGCGAATCAGTTCAAAACGGTTCGTTAATAGCGATCTGTTAATTCTTATACTTAATAAACGTGAAAATGAACAACATCCTTTGTAGGGGCGCAATGCCTTGCGCCCCTACACCTGGGTTCAAAAGCGCAATCTATACCCGTGGGAAGTATATAACAGTAAAATTCCATCGTAAGAGTAAGTACTATGCAAAGAACCGAAACAAATGCACTTAAAAATATCTTGGACTACTTGCCAGAGCGCATTAGGCAGGCAATAGAGGAATACTCCAAACAAACCCAACTTTCCCCAGAATTAGTAATTGAGTTGGCGATCGCTCAGTTCCTAGATGTTGACTCTGTGACTTTTGACGATTGTCAGATTGATTCACCAGGAGTACTTAGGGAACAAAATAAAATCCTAAAAATTCAGCTAGCAGCTACACAAACAAAGCCAGGGTTGGTAGATTAGAACAATTTTTTAGCAATATCATTGAATTGGAAACAAAAACTGCTGTAAGTATGGAAGAAAAACATTGCCGTCTCATGCGTCAAAATTTTTACATCATCATACGATACCGATGTGGCATGAGAACAGTGTATTTAGGGAAAACGTTCGTAAAATGGCTTTGGTTACAAAAGCCCCTGACGGGAGTCATCAAAACTCAAACTCATGAAGCAACAAGCTTGATATCAGCATATTTCCAAGCCTTCTCGAATCGCTTTTTTTCAATCACAATTAAAGTTTTCTGTAGAAACGGTAAGTTTATTGATTTCTGTGATTAAATTATCGGGGTCTACTGGTTTAATCAAGTAAGCTTGAAACCCTGATATTAAAGCCAATTTGTGTCCTTCTTCTGGTTTTACAACTGTTACCGCCACGCTGGGAATCGTTCTTAGTGGAGAATCAAGATTTCTAATTCGGCGAATTAATGAATAACCGTCCACTTGCGGCATAACAATATCGGAAATTAAAAAATTCGGTTCAAATTCTTTTAATATTCCCAACGCTTCTATGGATGACGATGCAATCATTACTTGACTACCATAACTTTCAAGAATAAAAGCAAGTAACATACTGCTATCCGGATCGTCATCTACTACAAGAATACGTAAATCATCTAAAGAGTGCGTATCTTTTACGTCGCGATCAAGATGACCAATCTTTAAATTATTTGACATAATAGCCTTGTCTCCTAGTTGCTAGTTCAATTAGGGGAAAGTCCTGCTAGAAGCTAGATGTCAGCTAGCTATCTAGTGGGCGTTTTTATTATTAAACAAGTTTCTAGAATTTAAGTCTTATCCCCTTTGGAGTAATTATGCTTATTACCACATATTTCATAAGTAATATTGTCTAATCCTTAGCAAATTCCTTGTGGAGCAGTTGAACTGGGTAAATGTTAAATTAAAACTATGATTTTTCAAAAAGAAAACCAGATTGCCTTACTGTTTTTGAGGGATTTTGGCATAAAAATCTTCATCTGCTCGTATGAGGGCTGGTCTTTGCATCAAATGGTCAATGTATTGAGTAAGGGAGTCGTTTGTAACAAGCATTCCTAACTTCTTAGCCCATAGCAGAACTCCTCCAGTCACGATATCAGCTGTGCTAAATTGGTTGCCTATTAAATAGTTGTTATTAGCTAGCGCTTCTCTTAAAGGTTGGGCAACTCGGTTAACCATTGTAGAGATTCATCAGATGAAGCTCCAAACCGCACTTTTTCTGGCAGTAGTTTTTCTGGCAAGTTCGGTAAAACATTGAACATAAAATGCTCCACGGGAGGTTCGAGAGTAACGGAAGCATAAAACAGCCATTGGTAGTAATAAGCTCTTTGAGGACTGTCTGGAGAAGGAGCAAACCCAAAAGTTAGGTATTTATCAGCAAGGTAAGCACAAATGGCAGTAGACTCAAAGATTGTAACTTCTCCATCTATCAAAACAGGAACTTTCCCATGGGGATGTAATTTTTGATATTCTGGTTGCTTTGTCATATTCATGTTGACTTGAACCAGATCGTAGGAAATACCCATCTCTTCTAGGAGCCATCGAGGACGAACCGCTCGTGTTGTGGGAATGTAATAGAGTTTCATTTTGGGAACTTGCTTTGGTTGTTAGTGATGGTAGGGTAGGTATTGATTAATAAGTAAAATTTAAAGGAAAATTTAATGCTTAAACTTTAGTAGTCAAAAAGGAGGCAAAAAACCCGGTTTCTCTCTGTGGTCAAGCTTGATATCTCGTATGCTCAACGATGAAGTTACCGGGTTTTTAGTATTACTGTACCGACGCTCTAGACATCTCCAAAAAACAATGTAAAGACGCGCTGTTTGAAGTATCTTTACAGAGATTGTAGACGATGTAAATTAATTTCTAGAGATATTTAATTGATACAAGAGGTTTCATCAAAACTCAGACTCGTGAAGTAACAAGCTTGATATCAGCATACTTCCAAGCCTTCTCGAATCGCTGTTGCACCGAGCGTGCTTCTTTTGTCTTACCTTGTGCATCTAAGCTTTTTGTCAACCCCAAAAGCGACCAACCATTTTCAGGATAGTGTTCTAAATCTTCCCGATATATAGTTTCAGCTTCTTGTATGCGGTTAGCCTCAAGCAAAACGGCTCCCAATGATTGCCGAACAGGAGAGTACCAACTTGCAGGTTCATCATATCTGAGATTATCTTCTAATGAAACAGCAGTTTTCAAGTGAGCGATCGCTTGTGTATAATTCTTCTGTTTTGCTGCAAGTTCACCCGCTAAAACTTCAGAGGCAATTTTCATCAAACTGACAGTGGAATTAATATCCCAAACTGTGACCTTCTCCAAAGCGGGGTCAGCAGCAATAGCTTTTACTTTTTCTAATTCCTCTGTAGCTTGCTTCAGTTGACCTTTTGCAGTAAACGCCATTCCCCGTGCATAATGCCAAACGCCATTGGGATACATCAGGTCTGCATCTGGTGTCGGTTCTTTGAGAATCTCATCCCACTTACCAAACTTTGTTAAAGTATACAGTGGTAACGCGTAATAATGCTGTAAAGTTCCGAATCCAGGTTGCCGCATCACTTGGTGATCGGCAATTGCCGATGTCTCACGGGCTGTTTGAATTGCTAATGTACCTTCTCCTCCCATCATAGCGCCTGCTAAAAGGAAGTGGTAGTTATGGGGTACGTAACCCAACTCGTAAAGCCCTTTGGTATGACATGGAGTCAAGGACATGGATTGCTTGTCAGCCGCAATGGCTTTTTGGTTGGCGACAACGGCATCATGATACCGCCCAACTCGAATGTAAATATGACCGGGCATATGCACTAAATGTCCAGCACTTGGAACTAAATTGCGGAGACGATCTGCACTGGTTACCCCACGTTCAGGATGGGGAGATGCTTCAACAGCATGAATATGTAAGTGGAGAGCACCAGGATGATTGGGATTGCGCTTTAAGATAGAATCCAAAGTGGCAAGAAGTTCATTTGTTCCTGGGTTAGGTTTTCCATCCCTTGTCCAATAATTCCAAGGCATTGTGTCCATTAAAGCTTCAGCAAATAGAGTTGCAGCCTCTAAATCATTTGGATAGCGTTTTTGTACTTCTCGCATTGCATTGGCGTAGGCAATATCCAAAGGCTTGCGGTCTTCAATGGGTTGTGAAGCGTAACGCTTTGTTAAGGCGTTAATATAAGCCTGTTCCTTCTCACTGACATTTTTGCTCAACTCAACTGCTTTTTGCAATGCTTGAGATACTGACGGGATGGCTTTTGCATCCATGGGGGCGTTAATATTCGGTCCTTGTACAAGTGCGAGTCCCCAATAACACATTGCACAATTAGGATCTAACTTTGTTGCTTCTTGAAAGGAGCGTACTGCCATAGCATGATTGAATCCATAAGCTAGGACAAGCCCCTGGTCAAAGTAGCGTTGGGCAAGTTTTGAGCTAGTTGATATGGAATAATGGTGATTGCCAAGATTCTTCAGAAGAGGTACTGAGGGATGAGTCTCTCGCGCAGAAATGCTACTAGGTTCGTTTGCCATGACTTGACCAAACAGCTTAGTAGGATATGTAAACAATCCAATTGTGATTAGCAAAGACAAAGTAAATAAAATAAACTTTTTGTTCATCAAAACCTCCTATTGTGAAAGAAGGGAGTTGGGAGTAGGGAGTGGGGAGTGGGGGGTTGGGAGTGGGGCAATGGGCATTGTTAAAAGTTCTTCAATTCATATTGCCCATTGCCAAGTTTCATGATAAAGCTTTGAAATACAAAGAGCCACGAAACTGGAGACTGACACTCGATTGAAATCTCGAAGGTTGAACTGCACGACGAATTTGATAAGTTTGTCCGAGAAACTGAGCAGAAATATCAGAAATCACAGTCTCAATATTTTGGGAAGTAGAAGTGTATGATGACCCACGATAATTTAGGCGCATAAGATAAGTTTCCTGTGTAATTTTGGTAAGGAAAAATCAAAATCTGTGACGAAATGTAAATTGAATGAATTCTGTTTGTAGTAGCGCTGTCTATGCCTACGGCACGCCTAGCGGCGCAACTATAAGCTCACGATTCACCGACTAACTGAGTTTGGTAATAATTGCCATTTCTAGATAGATTCCCATTGACAAACCATTTTGCCGTTCTCTCTATACCATCTAGCAACGAGAGCAGGTTTCTTGCTCTTAGTATTAGCAGAATTGAGATTTGAGATGCAACCTGTATGTTGGGCAAAAACATCTTCAATATTTTCATCAACTTGAGGAATAGTTTTGTAATATAAATCTTGGTTATTAACTTTCATAATGCTCATCTCCTTGTCAAGTAAATTTAATCTTTATTAATTCCAAATTTAATGATTTAGTTTTGTTGAGAATTTCCTTTTCCGATTTGGTTATATATCTGGATTCATCTACAAGTAGAAGCTTTTCGCAAAGGTTAAAGTAAGCTTGGCAAGGCTATGACCTTTCATGACATTTTCTGACAAATTTTACATTTTGTAAGATTGAAATGCTGTTATTAGTTAGAATTACTACTAACTAATAACGATGACAGGCGAGACGCCTGTCCCACACTACTAACAACTAACGATGACAGGCGAGACGCCTGTCCCACACTACTAACTAATAACGATGACAGGCGAGACGCCTGTCCTACACTACTAGATGACAGGCGAGACGCCTGTCCCACACTACTAACTAATAACGATGACAGGCGAGACGCCTGTCCTACACTACTAACCACTAACCACTAACCACTAACCACTAACCACTATGATTTCTTTACCAGCAGAATGTGGTCTTCGCAAAGCAACATCTGAAGATATTTGGTCGATTCGGTTACTGGTACTGAGAGCAACCCTTGACCCTACTCAAATAAGATGGCAGCAATTTTGGGTCATAGAATGCAATGAGCAAATAGTGGCTTGCGGACAACTCCGCAACTTTTCTGGGGTACAAGAACTTGGGAGCTTAGTCGTTTTACCTGCATGGAGAGGTCGCGGTTTGGGAACTGTTTTGACACAACATCTGATTAATCAAGCAACTTTGCCACTTTATTTGGAATGCTTGGGTCAGCAATTAGCTCAGTTTTACAGCCGCTTTAGCTTTACCCCAGTCGGTTTTGAAAATTTACCCCCATCCCTCAAACGTAAGTTCGGTTTATCTCAACTGGGGAAGAAGCTAATAAGAATTCCTGTTGTGTATATGCACTACCAAAGTAACAGTGACCAGTGACCAGTGACCAGTGACCAGTTGTTTTCGTTCCCTGACTCTGCCAGGGAAGGTGCCGTATGAGACTCTTGACTCTTGGACACAGTATATTAACTTTTTTTTACACGATTATTTTAGCTCTTCGTATTAATATTATAGTAGGGCTTATGTCGCTAACTAATACATTACTCATCTGTTTCTTGCCCTTATATCCGTAATAATTGATTCTTGCTTTAAGTTTTAAATTTTTCAAAACTTAACAGGCTCTTTTGCTTTTTCAGCAGCTATTCTTTGAAAAAATGAATCAGTCATAATTTAAGTGTTAGCACTGTTATTTTTTTCAGATTGTATCACTAATTTAAAAGGAACATACTGAAATAACCAGGAGGAGAACCAATGATTTTAGTAGCACAGAATCATTTTCAAAACCGTATAAATGTTACAAAAATATACAATCAATCGGAAGTTGCGGTAGCTCCAGAGCCTATTGAATTTAGCGGGACTAACGATATGAGCGAGATTTATCAAACTACTGGATTTTTGTTCTTGGTCTTCCTATTAATTAACTATATGTGTGCTAAATTCTTTTACAAAAAGCAATGCGAACAGTAAACGACAGCTATAGGAATCCTAAATTATTTCTTTTACGGATACTGTTAACGAATGGTGGGTTAGACCCTCCCACCTTGTTCCCTGGTTCCGCGTGGGAATGCCTTCCAAGAGGCTTCGCTCCATGGAAACTATTTAACTATTTAGGTTGAAAAGATTCAAGAAATGTTTGAATCTTTTCAATCTGAAAATTATCTGCATACTGACGTAGTACTGTGACAAATGGCCGATACTGCGCAAGCGTTTTTCATCGACTGTAATCCCAGTGGGCAAATCAGAATCAGGTTGATAAGTGAAGGCAATTCCTTTTTGATTAGCACGCACGCGCATCATTTCAGCAATACCTTCGAGCAACGCCGGGAAATATACGTCGCCCGGATACAATTCCAATTTCCTAGCTTCGATTTTAGCGAGGTCAAGCACATCATTAATTTGTTCGCGAGGATCGGTTCTTGCGTACTTAACGTGCTAAATTAATATTATAAGCAGAAGCTCCATAAACGCGTTCGCTTTTGGCGCAAGCCGTACCCGGCTTATCGCGCTCTAATTATATCCTATTCTATATCAAATATGTCAACAATATCTTATATACGACTAAAATCCGACTAAATTCAACTAACAATAAGGTATACTGTGAAAAACGCTTGTGGGATGGAAGTTTAACTCATGCCCTCACCATTTCCGGGGATGAAGCCTTATCTGGAACAGTCTGCTTTTTGGTCTTCATTTCATACTCGGCTTTTGGTCGCAATCGCCGATACAGTTGCACCTCAGTTGCGCCCAAAGTATTACATTGAAGTCGAAACTCGCACTTACCAAGACTCTGAGAGCGATGAGGTTTTAGTTGGAGTTCCAGATGCTACAGTCCTTAAAAGCAGTTCATCTCATCCAGCCAGAGAGAAACTTCAGTCAGAAACAGGACTTACCCTAACTCAAAAGCGTCCGCAGTCAATAGCGCTACCTATGCCCATAACCGTAAAAGAGCGGTATTTGGAAGTCCGAGAAATAGGCAGTGATACTGTAATTACCGTCATTGAAGTGTTATCGCCCAAAAATAAACAAAAAGGTTCGGGTAGAACCGCCTATGAAAAGAAACGGGGGCGGGTTTTAGGAAGCCTTTCGCATCTGATCGAAATTGACCTACTACGCGCTCACTCACCAATGACCATGTTAGGTAAAGTACAGCCAACAGACTACCGTATCGTTGTGAGTCGAAGTCCACAACGACCCAAAGCTGACTTATATGGCTTCAATCTACCCGAACCAATTCCCAGTTTTCCTTTGCCGCTTTCGTTGTCAGATGAAGAATTGAGCGTTGATTTGCAGCCAATTGTTGATGGCGTATGCGAGCGAGCTGGGTATAACGATCGCATTGATTACAGCCAACCAGTTCCACCTCCTAAATTATCACAAGCCAACCAACAGTGGGTTGAGGAATTATTAGCACCGATTCGAGGTGGAAATGGCGCGTCCAGATAGTGAAAAATGTCGGCTTTGCTCAAAACTGAGTTCGCTCGAAGCCCAGCAAAAGCATGGAGAAAGTGGCGATGGATGCTGGAATCCAAAGTATTGCCACAACCGCCGTTCTTATTACCGCCATCGAGGAGTTCGGAATCATCAAAGGAAGCAGCAAAGGTTCCGACAGCATCAGGATATAGGTTCTCCTGTAAGAGATTCTCTTGGAGTTGTCACGCTGGAAATTCCATCTCCTGCTGTTGAGGCGGCTGTGATTCATTGGTATCGGGAGACAAAAGATTCTCCACTTCATGCGTTAGGGGCGGAACTCTGGATGGGTAACGATCGCATCGCCAAAATTGAGCCAGTTCATTGCTTGGGGCTAACCGAGAGTCAAGTCAAAACGCTACTGGTTCAGATTTTGAATATTTTTTCCGAGCATTGTGGAATGAAAATTGAAAGTTTTCGTTCTTCAGTGGAATTGCACCCACTTAATTGTCCGACTCGCCCTTGTCCGCTTCATCCAGAGGTACACATTTGAAAAAAACTCAGCAGCTAGAACTCGATTTATGGCGATCGTTAGAAACAGCATCTAAGTTTCCAGAAATGGCAGACTTGCGTTGGCGCTCCGTGCCCGCCTTCGGCGCTCGCTGCTGAAAGCGTTAGAGCAAGCCATACACAAACAACCATTGATAGAACAACTGCACATTGCAGGGGATGTGTTGGTACAGCTATCGCTTCTGTATGCAGCAAGAGCAGAACTGATGATGGGTGAATGGGAACGTTAATGATCGCAATTGGGAGTATTCTGTTTCGTTTAAATCTACAATGTATTTTTTTCCCATAAGCTTACTTAAATTCTTCACTTGATAACCGGGAATGCTGATTTGGGGAGTAACCATACTGCTGAATTTTTGAGATTGCCAGATTTAGTTTTCCCAAATGCGGGTAAGAAACTGTAGTTGTTTGCTAACAAGAACTGAAATTTACGCTGGAAGTTCAATACAAAATTCCGTTCCCTGACCCAGAACTGAGTTCACACTCAATTTGCCATTGTGCTTTTCTACTACAATTTGACGAGCGATCGCCAGTCCCAATCCCGTACCTTTACCAACGGCTTTGGTGGTAAACAGATGCTCGAAAATCTTCTGTTTTACCTCATCGGTCATACCAATACCATTATCCTGAATCTGAATGACAACGCTGTTATCCCTGGGATGAGTCATCTGTTGAGCACTACAACTGCTTGTTAAGTAGGTGCGAATTGTAATTGTTGGAATTTTCTTGTTTGCCGATGACACTTTATACTTGACAAATGACTCTTCCAGTGAATCAATGGCATTTGCTAAAATATTCATAAACACCTGATTGAGTTGTCCGGGAAAACATTCAATTGGTGGGAGATGGTCATAGTTTTTCACCACCTCAATGGCGGGACGGGATTCTGAAGCTTTGAGGCGATGTTTGAGAATCAAGATGGTACTATCAATCCCTTCATGAAGATTGAACGGAACCTTGTAATCTTTATCCGTTCTGGAGAAAGTTCGCAAACTGGTACTGATATCACGAATACGTTGCACGCCCAGTTTCATGGAGTCAACTAATTTGGGCAAATCTTCGCGGATATACTCCCAGTCAATGGCTTCCATCTCATCTTGAATTTCCTTGCTGGGATTGGGATATTCCTGCTGATACAAATCAATCAAGCCAAAGGTATCTTTGATATAATCCAAAGCCGGTTGCAAATTGCCAGCAATAAAACCAACCGGGTTGTTAATTTCATGAGCGACTCCTGCTACCAAATTGCCCAGTGCAGACATCTTTTCACTTTGGACAATCTGAAGTTGGGCGTGTTGTAAGTCAACCAATGCTTGTTGCGCTTGTTGATACAGTCGAGCATTTTCTAAAGAAATGGCGGCTTGAGCGCAAAGCAGATTGAGTAGTTCGACGCGATCGCGAGTAAAAGCTCCAGTTGCCAAATTATTTTCCAGGTACAATATGCCAAGTAACTTGCCTTGATGTAAAATCGGGCTACACAAAATGCTCTTGGGCTGTTGCCTTTCAATATAAGGGTCAATAGCAAACTGAGGATGCTCTGTGGCGTTGGTAATGACCAAGGATTGTAAGCTGCGTTTGACCGTGTTGATCGGACTGATTGGGACTTCGCAACTCTCTTGGAGAGGCTGTGGAGTTTGTTGCACATGAGAATCAATCTGGAAGACTCTTTTTTCTTGCAAAGACACTAGCTTTGCCGATGCCTGCACCATGAGACAATCTTCTTCTAACACCATTAACACGCACTTATCTGCTCCTGCTGTTTGGATGACGGTGTGCAGCAAAGTAGAAAGAAGTTTATCTAATTCGATTTCACCAGAAAGGGTTTGGGAGGCTTTGAGAATGGCAGATAGATCGAGGTAATTCGAGACACTGCTACTGGAACTAGTGGAAGTCACTATACTCCCAGCAAAGACGGTTTCTTTGAGCCACAGGGCAGAACGCTCTTGCTGGAGGATGGAGGTCAGCAGTTTGGGATAGCGTTGTTCGAGATCGGCAATTTTGGCTGGGCTGCCCCAACGGGCATAGCCATAGTAAGCTTCAATCATATAGTCTTGAGCGATTCTCGCTTTGCCCCACTCCAAGTAGAACTTTGCTGCTAGTTCGTTGGCAAGGGCTTCTTCCTGGATGTAACCGTGTTCTTTGGCTCCAGCGATGGCGCGATCGTAGTATTCAATTGCTTCCCCTCGCTGACCTAAAACTCGATACCGCTCTGCTTCCACTAGATCGTATTTATGCTGGAAATTCATCGGTGCATGAATTGCCCAGTCCTTGAGTTTCGCTTGGTTAGCAGCGATGCGTTCCCCCATTTGCTGCTGTTCTGTGGCTGAGCATTGCGGTAATAATGCTAAGTAGGTTAAAGATTCATAGAAATGAAAGATGGGTACGTGTATATAAGCAGAGACGGTATCCAAATGCTGTCTTGCTTGTTCTGCCGAGTCTGCAGCTAGTGCAAACCTTGAAAACAGATAAGACAAGACCAGTTTGTTAATCCATAGAAAAGCTAATCCATTGCGATCGCCCGTTGCTTCATAAAATATCACCTGGTGCTGTTCGTTGTAAGCAACACCACTCAAGGTCACAACGTCATCTCCATGTCCCATCAGATTGAGTAAGACTTGTCGAAGCAACTGGCAATAGGCTAAAGCTACAGTTTGCTTTAGGTGCTTGAGAGCTTCACAGTATTCGGCAATTTCCAACTCCAGTTGCGTTAAGTTTTGCCCTGCGTAATAAGAGTAAAATCCGTAGACGTGAGTAGAGTAGCCTGCGAAAGCCAAATCGCCCACATCTAACCCACTAGCATAAGCGTTCTGTAAGGGGTGTAATGTCTCACGCAAATGCATTTTCCAATGTCTTATGAATGAATAGACTAGGCAGAATATTTTTGCCGTAAGTTCTGAATTTTGTATATGTGATAACAGATCGAGGGCTAACTGACCAAATTCATAACCCAATTCCAAATTTTTGATGGCACCACACATCAATATCCCATAGCTGACATAACCAAAAGTTGAGGTTGGTCCATTGCCATATACAACAGAAAGATAAACTTTTCTTAAGACTACAAGTATATATAACAGTGGTTCAAACAGATAAGCACTAGGTGCTGCTGACGTTAGAATTCGTGCCACTGCTAAAACGTTCTCATCCGTAGTTTCTGGGAGGTCGAGTAACTCAGCAGGTAAGCGATCTCCAATGGCATCCGAGACGGATTGAAAAGCAGCTGCAACGTCCTCCTGCTTGGGATCTGCTGGCAGTTCCACACCCAATTGCTGTAAAATGGTCAGTGCTGCAGCGATGGCGTCCGCCAACTGCCCCTGAGCAGTAAATGCTTCAATCTTGACCTCATACACGCTAACTCGATCTAAGGGAGTTTTCGCGTAGCTTAAAACTTTATTAGCAAAGGTTTCCATCTGCTCTAAATCGCCGCTCAGATAGGCAACTTCTGTGGCAACTTGATGGAGTGCTAGGGTTAACTTATATTGATTTTGCCAAAGGGCTTCATTCAGTAAACGAATGCCTACATTAGCATACTCAAGGGCGACGGCGTAGGCGGTGGCTGCTTTTGCCTTACAGCTGGCTATCCAATTGAACTGGGCTAGGGCTTGACGTTCTGTTAATTGGGTCATTAACTCAATTGCCATGTTGAGTTGACCCACTATTTCAAAAATCCGTTCTTCCCGCTTGGCTTCGGGCGTCTTGTTCAGAAGCAACCGTCCAATCTTCAAGTGAACGGGTTGTTTCTCATCTTTGGGAATTAGGGAATACGCTGCTTGTTGGACGCGATCGTGCAAAAATTTATAAATTGTTTTTTGTTCGCTATTTTCTAATGATAAATGACCAATGACCAATGATGAATCTTGATAAAATTTATACACTTGATTTAAAGGAATCACTAAGCCTTCCTGTAGTGCTTTCCATAAGATTGTTGCAATTTCTAGTTCAGTTTGTTCGGAAACAATTGCCAGTGTTGCTAAATCAAACTGATTGCCAATACAAGCGGCTAATTTGAGAACGTTCTGGGTTGCTGGTGGCAACTTCTGCAACTGCGACGCCATGAATTCTACTACGTCATCGGTGAGTGAGAGCGATCGCTTGTTCTTTGAGATAATTTGCCAAGGAAACGCCCCCCACATCTTCCATAACAAGGGCATAACCTTGACCATACCGTAACAGAGCCAATGGTTTGACAATACCACCAAAATCCAGATTTTGAGCAATTACGTACTGATTGCGAAACCTAACTAATTCTCCAAAAGTAGGATATTCCTCTCGCATCAGCTTAATGACGACTGGGGATCGATCTGCTTCTCGAATGGCTTGATACACTACAGTACGCGACCCTGCGTATAACTGATTTGTGCTCTGATAACCGAGCAAATCAATGTTGACATTTTTCATTCCCAATCCTCAAAGAACACAATTTGCAAAAAATCTTTTTCTTAGAGTACCCAGTTTGAAAAAAAGAATTCTTAATTCATAATTCGTAATTTATTTATCATAATTCCTACCCACCTATGACTGTACGGGCTTCTCAACAATAAACTTTGATTGGGAGCGTAATGACAAACTCATTTCTCTTACTAATAGATTGGAGACTGATTTACATCCAAAACCCCCTCTCAAATGAGTGAACTGACTCTTCGCCGCCCATGAGCATATAGTTTGTTAATTAAGTGATTTATTATGGTTGGAAACTCTATCACTCGTACTCGGCACCAGGAATGATCGAAGTTGAAAAGTTAAGTAAAAGATACGGTTCTACCCCAGCCATCGCTGATGTCACGTTTAATGTGGAACAAGGAGAGATTTTGGGCTTTCTCGGACCAAATGGTGCTGGAAAAACAACAACCATGAGAATTTTAGCTGGTTATTTACCAGCAACAAGTGGAACTGCCCGGATTGCTGGCTTTGATGTCCACGATAACTCCCTAGCTGTGCGCCAACGCATTGGTTATCTACCTGAGACACCCCCGTTGTACCCTGAAATGACGGTTGAGGGATTTTTGTATTTTGTGTCAAGAATTAAAGGAATTCCTGCTGGCGATCGCACAGCAAAAGTCAAAGCGGCGTTAGAAAAGTGTAACTTAGAAGATAAGCGTCACACCATCATTCGCAAACTTTCTAAAGGATACCGTCAAAGAGTCGGTATAGCCCAAGCCATTGTCCACGATCCACCAGCCATTATTTTGGACGAACCCACCGTTGGACTCGACCCCAGGCAAATTATTGAAGTCCGAAATTTAATTAAGAGTTTGGCAGGTAGTCATACAATTATTCTTTCGACCCACATTTTGCCTGAAGTGAATATGACCTGTAGCCGCGTAGCAATTATCAATCGAGGTAAGATTGTAGCAACTAATACTATAGAAAACCTAATGTCACAGTTGACGAGAGGCTCAGGCTATGAAATGGAAATTAAAGGAGAAGCCAGCCTCGCCAAACAAATGTTACAAAACATACCGGGCGTGGGTTTGGTAGAATCAGTTCCCACAGTGGCGATGCAAGGTCATCATGATTTAAAAGATCAACGAACTCACCTGCGAGTGCTATCACAACCCGGAACTGAACCGGGCGAGGAGATTGCAGCCGCGTTAGTGCGTGCGGGATTTAGTTTACACGAAATGCGACGTGTTAGCCCTACTCTGGAAGATGCCTTTTTACAACTGACAACAGCAGAAAAGGTTTTGGAGATAGAGACAGAAACAGCAGAAGCCAAGGAAGGAGAAGCCGCTTAGATGGGTATAGTACTGAGTAATATTATTGCCATTTATCGCCGAGAGCTGCAGAGCTATTTTGTATCGCCTTTAGCCTATGCTGTTGCAGGCGTATTTTGGTTTTTATCTGGATTGTTCTTTGTGCTCATTTTGATGGGACCGGAGGGTATTTTGTCAACAGTGGCTGCCTACGATCTACGAGGGCAACAAATAGGAGTACCAGTTCCGCCAATAGATGTTCCTTATGAATTTGTACGTGCTTTTTTGGACAGAATGGGATGGCTGTTGTTATTTGTGCTGCCCATTCTTTCTATGGGTCTCTATGCTGAAGAACGCAAGCGCGGCACGTTGGAACTTTTATCCACATCACCCATTACAAACTGGGCAGTTGCTGTTGGAAAACTACTAGGGGTGCTAACATTTTTTACAACTATGGTCATGCCCATGCTAGTCTTGGAAGCGATCGCGTTAAGTGCATCCAATCCGCCAATACCGTCAACAATTCCCCTGCTCGGTCATTTAGCGCTCATCTTACTAGCAGCAGCCATCTTATCCTTGGGAATGTTTATTTCCTCCCTAACAGACAGCACAATTTTATCTGCAGTCCTCACATTCGCGTTAATTTTATTACTATTATTCCTAGATTTAATCGCCAAAAACATTGGTGGTTCTTTAGGAGAAGCAATAGGGCATCTATCATTGCTGAAACATTACAATACACTGGTACAAGGTATTTTTGATACCAGCAGCTTGCTTTTATTCTCCAGTTACATTATTCTAGGAGTCTTTCTCACAGCACAGTCAATTACAGTGACCAGTGACCAGTGACCAGTGACCGAAAATTCGTAATTATTAATTACGAATTTTCGAGAAGCGATTTGATAAATGACATGAAAATGAAGACGATTGCTAAAAAGAAAATTTGGAAATATTTAGTTTGGGTTGGTCTGTTTCTGATAGCGGCGGGTGTGACTGCTGGGTTGGTATCAGAAAATTGGGGATTAATACCATTAGTACTGATAATTGCAGGTACTGTTGTCATTGGATTGTGGCTGATATGGCAAAACCAACAAAATAATTGGTGGGGCAAACGTTCCACTCAAGCTAGTACTAATGCCCTGTTTGCCACTTTGGCAGTGTTGGCAATTCTGGGGTTAGTTAACTTTTTAGGAACTCGCTACAACTGGCGAACTGACTTGACAGAAACCAAATTGTTTACCCTTTCTCCCCAGTCACGGGAATTGGTTCGTTCCTTAGAAACTCCTGTAAAGGTATGGGTGTTTGATGTCAATCAAAATCCTCTAGATCGGGACTTGCTAGAAGATTACCGACGACAAAGCCCAAAATTTAAATTTGAGTACGTCGATCCACGTGGCAGACCGGGATTGACACGCAAGTTTGGCGTTAAAGAAGATGGAGAAGTTTACTTGGAATCTGAAGATAAAAAACAGTTAGTACAGGTAGTCAGTCAGCAAGAACCTTTATCCGAAATAAAGCTGACAAATAGCTTGCAACAAGTAACTAACCTGAGTTCGGCTAAAGTTTACTTCCTTCAAGGTCACGGCGAACACCAATTTTCAGGCGGTGAAGAAGGAATATCTCAAGCCATCAAAGCATTAAGTGACAAAACTTACACCACATTACCACTCAATCTTGCTGAAAATAAGAGCGTTCCTCAGGATGCCACTGTTATTGTTATAGCAGGTCCGAAACGAGCACTGTTTGAAAGCGAAGTCAACGCTTTGCGGCAATTCCTCAATCGAGGTGGCAATTTACTGTTAATGATTGACCCCAGTATCGACCCAAAACTCAACAGTTTATTTGCTGAATGGGGTATCAGGTTAGATAATCGTTTGGCTGTGGATGTTTCTGGAAGTGTAGGGCTTGGGCCTGCGGCACCTTTGGTGAGAGAATACGGAAAACACCCCATCACTAAAGATTTTGGTAACGGCATTTCTTTTTATCCGCTAGCACGACCAATTGATACAACACCAGTTGCGGGTGTAGAAGTCACTCCACTTTTACTGACTAAGCCATACCCCGATAGTTGGGCAGAAAGTGATTTAGAAAGTGAGGATTTGAAGTTTAATCCTGAAAGCGATCGCAAAGGACCTTTGACATTAGGTGTTGCATTAAGGAGGAAACTGACAGCTACACCTCCAATCCAACCCAACCCCATCCCTAAACCCACAACATCCCCAACCCCAGCAACTCAAGCTAGCCCTGCGACTACCACCAAACCCACTTCTAAACCCAGTCCTTCACCAACAACTCAAGCCAAAGCTAGCCCCACTCCCAGCGCAAAACCCACGCCTAATGCATCCCCAACCCCAGCAACTCAGGCTAGCCCCACACCTACAGCCACCGCATCACCAACAACTCAAGCCAAAGCTAGCCCCCCTGTCCCCTCCTCTGCTACTGAATCACGAATGGTCGCGATCGGAAATTCAGGTTTTATTGTTAATAACTTGTTTGAACAGCAGCTGAATAAAGATGTCTTTTTGAATTCAGTCACATGGCTCAGTCAACAAGATAGACAACCTCTTTCAATTAGCCCTAAAGAAGTCAGAAACCGTCGCATTAACCTAACAACAGCCCAAGCCAATCTTTTAGAGATATCGTCTCTGTTTGTTTTACCGCTTATAGGGTTATTAGCTGCAGGTCTTCTTTGGTGGATAAGAAGATAATTTTTAGTTAGTGGTTAGTAGGGGCGCAAGGCATTGCGCTCTGTACATAGTATGTTTAACTATTAATTACTAATACTAAATTCGTTGTTATAGCCCCCTTTTATCCGTGGCGATTAGAAATCACGCCTATACAAACGAAGTCCGCCTACGCGGACTCAATTATCAGGGGACATTATAAATCAAAATTTTGTATAACTACTAACCACTAACTACCAACCAATTTATGAAACTACAGCGAACGACTTTAATTTTGCTACTGATAGCATTAGGTTTAGGAGGTTTTGTTTATTTCTATGAAATTAGAGGCTCATTTCAACGAGAGGAAGTCAAGGAAAACAAGCAGCCAATTTTCTCTTTTAAAGAAGATGAGGTGCAGTCTTTAACAATTCAGACTCAAAATCAAACTATCAATTTAGAACGTAGTGGTAAGTCTGAAGGTACTAAGTGGTTGATGAAATCTCCCTCTGTTGTTCCAGCAAGTGACCCAATTGTCGGTTATTTGATGAATTTGTTAGTAGAAGGAAAGAGCGATCGCACTATCTCTATTTCAACCAATCAACTTTCAGAATTTGGCTTAGCTCAACCACAAGCAACTATTGATATCAAACTGAAAAATCAACAAAACCATCAGTTAATTTTGGGACAAACTGATTTTAATCGCCGTTTTCTCTACGCTCAAGTAAATCCTTCCGCTCAACCAAAAGGAAATATCAATGTGTTGTTAGTCTCTACAGATTTTGAAAATGCTGTCAAGCGAGACCTTTCAGAGTGGAAACAAGCCCCAGACAATAGCAACAAACAACCTACACCCAGCGTTCAACCTAGTTCGACGAAGAAAAAATAGACGAATTTGTCATTGGCGAATTATTAATAAATGTAAATTTTATGGAACTGCTGCGTAATTCCTTCAATGACTAACTTAACTTTCCTTCATCTACCTTCTGCTTTGCCCAAAGATTCAATTCTCCTGGTACAAATTTTCTATAGATAGGATAGCGTTTTAGCTGCTTCTGAGCGAGATAAACATAATCACAAATTACCTCTTTCAGTTGAGTCGTCCTATCTATTTTCCACGCTTCCAAACACGCTCCTGTGAGCTTTGCTTGTCGAAAATCCGCTTGTATTGCTCTCGCTTTCGTCAGGTTTGCTCCTTCCAAGTCCGCATATTCAAATGTTGCTTCACTGATATCTGCTTCTGTAAAATCAGCATTGCGGAGATCTGCACCCAAAAGGTTAGCACCTTTGAGGTTACAACCCGCAAAAGAATCTTTGGTAACCCTTTTTGTAACAATTACATTTCTCACTTGTGGCTCGGACAAAATTGTACGATCAACTTTAGCCGTCTCAAGGTGTTGCGCTAAATAAAAGTGAGTGCGAGTCAGTTTAGCATTTGTAAAATCCGTATTTTTGAGGATAGCATGGGCAAAATCAGCATGAGTTAAGTCAGCCCCCTTAAAACTAGTTCCCAATCTAGCTAGAATCGCGATCGCAATCTTCCGCATCCACCCAAATGTTTTATCCTCTGCCAAAATTTGCCGTACAATATATCTAACTATCAGAGCACCACAAGCAATTCCAAAAGCAGTTGCCATGAGAGTTCCAGATAAAGCTTCAGCTTTAGGAAGGGGCAAGATGGGATCGTGACGAATAAATCTAACAACTGCGATACCAAGTGTAACTCCAAGTGCAGAACCTAGGATGGCACTCACTATAGTTGCAGATGCACTCACACATACAGCCATAACTCCGTATATCATATCAGAAATTGCCACAGCTATAACGGAGACGGCGATCGCAGTTGTACACAATCCTACAGCTATACCTGCTGTAACTATTCCAGCACTAACCCCAACAAAGTTGCCTGTCGTCACCCCAAATATTACCCCAAATATAACTCCAGTCGCTGCGATCGTTCCTAAAGCCCTCCGTAAATTATGAGGAATATTGAAAAGTATATAGACAGCAAACAATTCGGAAACGAGTGTTGCTGACAAGATTTTTCTTGGGGTTACCGTCAAAGGAAAAATTACACAGCCAAAAAAAACAATAGCAAATATAGCCGTCAATCCCAAGAGTGCCGATAGGACGACTGCTATAAATACCAAACGCATTGCCTGACGCGGCTGTAAACCAGCTGTTGCCTGACAGAAATTAGCCCCCGTAAGGGTAGCATTGGTAAAATCTGCACCGCGAATATCCGATCGAAAAAAGTTAGCTCCCGTAAGGTCAGAATCTCGAAAGGAACAACCTCGCAGGTCTTTATCTGAAAAGCCGTGAGCCATGACTAATGGCAACTAAATGATAGACTTAGATTATCTCTCTTTTTTGGCGTTTAGAGTACCCACAAGGGGAATTTTGGATTTTGGATTTTGGATTTTGGATTTTGGATTGAGAAAGCCGAAGTTCAGATCCCCGACTTCTTCAAGAAGTCGGGGATCTGGCTCCGCCTTAAAGTTGGTGTGACAGACCACTAGCAGGTAAAATCGCACTTCGACACTCTCCAAAACCTATCCTGGTAAAACCTTGTTTCTCACAGTACCCGCGCAGGGTAACTTCATCACCATCTAACAAAAAAGAGCGCATCTCACCCGTAGGCAATTCAATTGGATTGACTCCACGCTGAGTGATCTCTAACAGGCATCCTTGTGAACCACTTGCAGCACCTGAAACTGTTCCACTAGCTAACAAATCGCCAGGACGGAGGTTACAACCATTACTCGTGTGATGAGTTAGCATTTGTGCTATTGTCCAGTACATCTCTTTAAAAGAGCCACGGCTTAAGCAGAATGGTTCCATCCCCGCCTCCTGCATTTGAACCGATCGCAGTAACACTTCTACTTTAATATCAATACCCCCCATTTCAGTATTTACTGGGAAAGACAAATAAGGTAGTGGCAACGGATCGCCCGGATCGCGCTTAAAAGCTTGAGTTCGGAAAGGTGCTAGTGCTTCCAGAGTCACCACCCAAGGTGATATAATAGTCGCAAAGCTTTTAGCTAAGAAAGGACCAAGGGGCTGATATTCCCAAGCTTGAATATCCCTTGCTGACCAATCATTGACCAAACACAGCCCGAAGATATGGTCTTCGGCGGTATCTATGGAGATAGGTTCTCCTAACTCATTGCCAACACCCACAAAGAAACCAACTTCGAGTTCGTAATCCAGCATCTGAGTTGGTTCCAAACTAGGGGTTAGTGCTTCAAGACTTTTTCTCTGACCCTTGGGGCGCACAATAGCAGTCCCACTAGGTAGAATTGAGGAAGCTCGTCCGTGATAAGCAATGGGGATATATTTGTAGTTAGGTAAGAGGGGATTGTCGGGACGAAACAACTTGCCCACGTTAGTCGCGTGAAAAATCGAAGCATAAAAATCAGTATAATCGCTAATATTAGCTGGTAGTAAAAGTTTAGCATTAGACATGGGAACGAGCATTTGTTGTGCTGTAGGCGAGCGATCGTTCCATTGCAGTAATTGGCTCAGGTGACGGCGTAACATTAATGAAGCCCCACCCCCCATAGCCATGAGTCGATTTAAGTTAGATTCCCCACAAGCGGCTTGTAGATGTTCAGGAAGTTCTTGCAAAAGCCCTGTCTCCAAGCACAGGGACACATCTAGAATTTGGTCGCCAATAGCAACACCGATGTGTGAGGGTTCACCGCTATTTAAAAGTTGAAATACACCAAAAGGTAAGTTCTGAATTGGAAAATCAGTGTCCTTGCGATTGGCAGATTCTACCCAACTACGTAAGTTCGGGTCATGGGTGGTGTCAATGGGACGGCTCATCTAAAAACCTCTGGGAGTGTGGAAACCGCGTACTTTCAGATCACGGAGGAAAGCCGCATTGTTATAACGCGTCAATTCTCAATGAAATACACAGACTACATTAATATTGCACCCGTTTTCAAGGTCTAGAACCACACTATGCTCTTGTGGTACGGGCGTCCCCGCCCGTACATTCTGGAGAGGGCAGGCGAGGACGCCCACCCCACTCCATGTGGTCTATTAATCTGAAAATTGCTGTAAGCACATAAGTTAACAAACCATACCCTGGCAAAAGAAAAACTTAATTTTATAATCGAATTAGAGGTTACTTAGTGACAATCGTCGCTAAAAGCAGATTGTTTGAAAAAAATAGTGCTTGGCTCTGATTCCTAGAGTGGCATTACTTATATTCAAAATTACTTATCCCACCTCATATAGTAAATATAATACTTGTGAAAAATTTATTTCCAGTATTTCCTCTGAACTGGGAGGAATTCAGATGATTGACTTTTGTCCTATTAAGTGCTTTGACCACCTTGAGTTTTATGTTGGAAATGCAAGGCAAGCAGCACTGTTCTATTCCAAGTTTTTTGGGTTTACCAATACGGCTTATCGGGGTTTAGAAACTGGCAGCCGTGAAGTAACATCCTATTTCATGCAGCAAGGAGAAACCCGCTTTGTTTTAAGCGCAGCACTCGTTGCCAACCATCCCATCTCTCAAAGCGTGCTTAAGCATGGTGATGGAGTTGCAATCGTCGCTTTTGAAGTGCCAGATGCTACAAACGCTTACAAAGAAACAACCAAACGGGGTGCTGTAGGAGCGATCGCACCAACTGAGGAAGAAGATGGATACGGTGTGTTGCGTTATGCGGCTATCCATGCCTACGGCGATGTCTTGATTAAGTTTGTAGAGAGGAGCGATTACTCTGGAGTCTTTGCTCCTGGCTTTGCACCTCGATACCCCATTAACAGTACTAACTCTGTAGGCTTATGCAATATCGATCACATCGTAGGAAACGTCGAATTAGGTGCAATGAACAAATGGGTACAGTTTTTCATTGATACAATGGGTTTTAACCTGCTAGTGCATTTTGACGATGAGGCAATTTCCACAGAGTACTCAGCCTTAATGTCTAAAGTGATGCAGAACGGCACGGGCAAGATTAAATTACCAATTAACGAACCAGCCAAAGGAAAACGCAAATCTCAGATTGAAGAGTACCTGGAATATAATAAGGGACCAGGAGTACAACACATTGCCTGCGCGACGAATAACATTATCGAAACAGTCACCCAATTAAAAAAGGCGGGGTTGGAGTTTCTAGACGTACCGAGAACCTATTACGAAAACTTGAAAGAGCGAGTGGGTGAGATTGATGAGCCTATCGAGCAACTAGCAGATTTGGGCATCTTAGTAGATAGGGATGAAGATGGGTATTTACTCCAAATTTTCACCCAGCCCGTGCAAGACCGACCAACACTTTTCTTTGAAGTGATTCAGCGTCATGGAGCGCAAGGTTTTGGTGAAGGTAACTTCAAAGCCCTGTTTGAGGCGATAGAACGCGAACAAGCGCTGCGGGGTAATTTATGATGCACCAGATACGGGGGATAGAGGAGATGAGCCTATGACTTTCTACTATAAATTAGGAAAAATTCCCCACAAGCGACACATTCAATTTCGTCAACCTGATGGTTCTTTATACCATGAAGAATTGATCGGGATGCGAGGTTTTTCAGGTGTTCAGTCCTTGCTTTACCATTTACGTCCACCTACAGAAATACAGAAAATTTTGTTAGAGAGGACGGTAAATGTGTCCTATGAAGAATCTAGTCCCTTGTGTCACCGCCATCTACGCACAGCAACCGTAGAATCGGGGGCAGATGCTGTGGAGGCACGTGTCCCGTTGATGGCAAATGCAGATGTTTGCATTTCAATTGCTCGACCCAGATTGCCAATGTTGTACTGGTATCGATGTGCTCACGGTGATGAAGCGATCTTCATCCATGATGGCAGTGGTGTATTAGAAAGCCAGTATGGTATTCTACACTATCAAGTAGGAGATTATTTAGTCATTCCGGCGGGAGTGCTGTGGCGTCTTATACCGGATGCAGGTGTAGAGCAGCGAATGCTTGTCATTGAAGCAAGCGGACACATAGAGCCACCAGCAAGATATGTCAATCGGTACGGACAATTTCTCGAACACTCTCCCTATAATGAACGCGACATTCGTCCGCCAGAGGATTTGGTAACCCATGACGAAGTAGGGGAATTTGAGGTGCGGGTCAAAACCAGAGATAGAATTATTAGCTATCTCTATCACCATCATCCTATAGATGTTGTGGGATGGGATGGGCATCTCTATCCTTTCGCATTTAATATTGAGGACTTTGAACCCATCACGGGCAGAATTCACCTGCCCCCTCCAGTACATCAAACCTTTGAGGCTCCTGGCTTTGTTATCTGTTCCTTTGTGCCACGCCTTTTTGATTATCACCCTCTAGCAATTCCGGCTCCTTATAACCATTCCAATGTTGATTCGGATGAAGTGATTTACTATGTATCCGGGAACTTTATGTCTCGTAAGGGGATAGAGCGATCATCAATTACCATTCATCCTAGTGGTATTCCTCACGGTCCTCATCCAGGAATGTACGAGGGTTCGATTGGGAAAGAGCGAACTAATGAACTAGCTGTGATGATTGATACCTTTCGTCCGTTGCAGCTGACAAAACAAGCCCTGGCATTGGAGGACAAAGACTACGCCTATAGTTGGATTGCTTGATATTTTGTTGTGTAAATATTATGACTTTTATTCACGTGAATACCCCAACTTCTTTAACCATCTCCGCTCGCATCGAAAAGCGATCGCATCAAGGCGAATTAACTCAAAAACAAGTAGACAATTTCCAAGATTTCCTCACCAAAATCAATCAAGAATTGTTACAACACCGCATTATCACCAACAACACCTATACTCGTTGGTTTTCTAACGGTACAGCCACAGAGAAAGAATTGCGTTACTTTATTCAGCAATTTTCGGTGTTCTCCAATCAATTCCTCATAGCAGCACTGTTAAAAGCCATTAACTCGCCCACCCTTGAGCAGTCGCGAAAGAGTCGCGAGATATTGCTGAACGAACTAGGCGTCATTTATCGCAAGCTAGAGCAATCAATTGGCAATAACATGGGTCAGACTGAAGAGGACAAGGATCGAGAAGGTGATCCTGAATTAGTCAGTACCGAGGGTACAGTGGACGGTGGCATTTGTCGTTTCCGCGCCGCACATTTTGAATGGCTGGTCAATTTAGCTGAGGGTTTGGGGTTACACTACAAAGACATTGGCAAACGCAAGCACGGAAGTTCTACCACCTTGCACTTCTGCAATGAACTGCAACGTCTTTATGGAAGTGATGACCCATATATAGCTGAGGGTGCTAGCTTTGCAGTGGAAAACTGGGCAGCAGCAGGCTTCTGGCAGGAATTGGAGGAAGGACTCACGCGCATTAAGCAAGCACGATACCCGAACTTGCGTTTAGCATTCTTCAGTTGGCACAATCGTGTCGAGATGCAACACGCCGGACACACTCTGGAGGAGCTTGAAGCGGTTTATTTTCAAGCTGACTTTGACCAAGCCGAGTTCATCCAGGGAGGACGAGAAATTCTTGATGCCATTGCCGTTTTTTGGGATGGGTTGGAGGCAGATCGTCTTGGAATGGAGGGATGAGGGAGATAAGGAGGACAAGGGGGATGAGGACGCAATTGTCACTAGAACAAATTATCGCTTGTGGTGTCGAAGCAAAGACTGCGATCGCAATTCTGCCGCAGGTCAATCAGTGGCTTGCTTCATTACAACCTGCTGATTGCTGGCAGCACTTAGTGCAATACATTCTCACTCCCAGTCATCCCTTTGCATTACATGAACTCTTCTACAAAACCACCTTCTCCGATTGGGATAGCAGTCAAGGACTACCGCCTGCTTGGTTTCCTTCCAAAGAGCAAATTCAAGAAACGAATATCGCTGCTTTAATGAAATCCCTGGGGCTAGATTCTTATCCAGAACTTCATGCTTGGTCAGCACAAAATCGGGCTGAGTTCTGGGAAATAGTGATTCAACATTTGGGTATTCACTTCCGAGAAAAGTACAGCCATATTATCGATTTGAGCAATGGAGTTGAGTCTTCGCAATGGCTGGTAGGTGCTCGATTTAACATCATTGAAAGTTGCTTTTCAGCACCAGCTAATGCACCAGCTATTCTGTTCCAATCAGATTGTAGTTCAATTTCTACCATGACTTATGGCGAACTCCAATCTCTAACTAACCGAGTTGCTAATGGATTGGTGGAGGCTGGCTTTCTTGCTGGCGATACTATTGCCATCGTGATGCCCATGACAGCCGAATCTGTGGCAATTTACTTGGGAATTATTAAAGCTGGTTGCGTGGTAGTTTCCATAGCTGACAGTTTTGCGGCTACAGAAATTGCTATGCGATTGCGTCTATCTAACGCTCAAGCAATCTTTACCCAAAGCTATATTCTGCGTGGTGGCAAGCAGTTGCCTCTCTATGAGAAAGTTATAGCAGCCAATTCACCGAGAGCAATTGTTGTAAAAACTAAAATGGGGAACGAGGATCGGGAGACTGTTTCCTTGTTGGCATCTTTAAAACTGCGTCCTGGCGATTTGACTTGGGAAGATTTTCTCAGTTCCAACCATCAATTCGATGCTATCCTTGCCCATCCTGCGACTGCCATCAATATCCTATTTTCCTCCGGTACGACAGGAGAACCCAAAGCCATTCCTTGGACGCAAACCACTCCCATTAAATGCGCTGTTGATGGTCATTTGCATCATGATATTCATCCCGGCGATCTAGTCGCTTGGCATAGTAACTTAGGATGGATGATGGGACCCTGGCTGATTTATGCTTGCTTAATGAATCGAGCGACTATTGCACTTTATTATGGAGTGCCTACAGAACGAGAATATGGTCAGTTTATACAAGACACTAAAGTAAATTTACTTGGTGTCGTACCCAGTCTTGTTAGTCACTGGAAAACGACTGCTTGCATGCAAGGGCTGGACTGGAGTGCTATAAAAGCTTTTAGTTCGACAGGTGAGTGTTCTAAGCCTCAAGATATGCTGTATTTAATGTCCCTGGCTGGATATAAACCCGTTATTGAATACTGCGGGGGTACAGAAATCGGTGGAGGCTATATGACTGGAACTTTAGTACAGCCTTGTGTACCTTCAACTTTTACCACACCTGCTTTGGGATTGGACTTTGTTATTCTTGACACAGAAGGAAATTCTGCTAACAAAGGCGAGGCGTTTATCGTACCTCCATCAATTGGGTTGTCTACTCAGTTATTGAACAAAGACCATCACCAAGTTTACTTCGCAAAGACTCCTGTTCTCTCCTCCGCCATTCCTCTACGCCGTCATGGCGACCAAATAGAAAGGTTACCTAACGGCTACTACAGCGCTCAAGGTCGGGTAGATGATACCATGAACCTGGGCGGTATTAAAGTTAGTTCGGCTGAGATTGAACAAGTTCTGAATGGTGAACCAGAAATTTGTGAAAGTGTTGCGATCGCAGTTTCTCCTTCACAAGGAGGACCGAGCCGATTAGTAATCTATGCGGTCGTTGCACCGGAGGTTCAACAAGATAAAGCAGCGCTGATGATATCTTTACAAGCAGCAATTAAGCAACGTCTCAATCCCCTATTCAAGATTCACGACCTTGTGATTGTTGATACCTTGCCACGCACTGCTTCCAATAAGGTAATGCGTCGGGTATTGCGCGAACACTATTTTGAGCCAACACCGCTAAATAAAATTTAGCGCAACTGAATTTAATGGCGGGACGAAAAGCCAAGGCGGCTGCGGCTTATGAACCAGCACTTAAGTATTTTACAGTTGGGATCGCTCTGTTGTCTGCTGACTCTTGGCAAACACACTATAACTTGACATTAAAACTGCACGAAGAAGCAGCCGAAGCAGCTCTTCTTTGTGCCGAGTTTGAGTTGATGGAACAGTTGGCACAATTCGTGTTGCAACAAGCTCAAACTTCGTTTGATAAAATTAAAGTACTTAAAGCAGATAAAGATGAGAAACATTACTCTCGAAAGTATTACTCAAGCCGTGATTGAGCACGGTGATCAAGGCAAGACTCATGCACGCCTTTACGAGATTTATACCAGCCTTATTCGACATCTGCACGCCTTCGTGCAGGAGGTGAATCTGACGGAACAGGAGTTATCGCTCTTGCGCGATTTTCTCATTCGGGCAGATCGCTACACAAAAGAGATACCGAATGGGGAAATTCATATGCTGCTCGACTTGCTGGGAATCTCAGAGCTAGTGGTTCTATTGCATAACAAGAGTAGCACAGCTACTGAAAGTAATCTGGAGGGTCCTGTCTATGTAGCGGATGCGCCAGAGCGCAACATGGGCGATCGCCTCGGAATTGATCGCGACGGCAATACGCTCTTCCTATCAGGACGCGTCTTAGACCTGAACAACAAACCAATTGCCAATGCGCTTCTTGATGTCTGGCAGTCAAATTCAAAGGGACTCTATGACCTTCATGATGCATCCCAGGCAAAGGGTAACTTTCGAGGTCGTTTCAGAACCAATTCGGACGGCTCTTACGCATTTGAAACGGTTGTGCCAATAGGGTACACTATCCCATCAAGCGGACCGTGCGGTGAGCTGCTGCAGCTTTTGGGACGACATACCCAACGAGCAGCCCATATCCATTTTAAGTTGAGTGCTGCAGGCTATATACCCCTGACTACACAAATTCATATTGATGGAGATCCGCACCTCGATTCAGATACAACGTTCGCGGTCAGATCTGCCATCATTAAGCTGCAAAAACATGAGACACTCGACAAACTCAACGCATACAATCAAAGCAAACCTTTCTATACAGCCGAGTTCGACTTTGTGCTACAACAGACAGATGCGGCTTAGAGCTTGGAAGGTCATTGGTTGTTGATTATTAGTTTTTCATGGTTAATGGTTAGTGAATAACTCGTGGCTCTACCGAGAGCAGCGACTAAAAACTAACCACTAAAAATTAGCTACTTGTCGTTGAGCGTCATGGAGGAAAGATTGAAGTTAATTCTGTTTTGGGACAGGGAGCAGAGTTTGCGATCGCACTTCCGATATCAAGCCCACAGTAAGCGATCGCACATCTATTTAATCAGTGGTGGTTACATTCCCTTGTCTGTGATGCCCGCTTATAAAGTTACAACTAAAAATAGATAAAATATCTATGTATAATATTTACTTTTTTAGTAAAAAGCACTATAAAATACTTGTTACCGGATTAAGCGTTGTCAAAAATGAAAAGCAAAGGAATTAATTCAACATTTTAGAAATATAATATGCGTTATTTCATATACACTATTTTAGTGAAAGGGAATGCAAGGTATCTTGTCTATTTCATGTTCTTCATTAGCAGTATTCTATTAGGCAAGCAGGAAGTTAATGCACAGACACTTACGATTTGTTCGCAGCAACAGATACCCAATAATTATATAGTCATCGCGGCTACAGATTGGCCATCCTGTGATGGCAGTCAACAGCTTCAGATCGCTCCTGCACAACCAGGTCTGAAAATGTGCAAATCTTACAGGATAGGATGGAGTACAGTTCTTCCGAATTTACCTAATGGTTATGTCATTACTGGTAACACCACAGCCTCATGTGGTACAACTGGCGAGAATGCAGTTGTAATTGACACACCCAGGAATGATTTAAAGATATGCTCCTACTATATATTGCCTACTGGTGGAACTAAAGGAGCTTTAGTACCTAGTAACTATGTTGTAACCAGTAAATCCACTACCTCTGCTTGCAGTTCCCTTGATGATGCCACACTTACAATCAAGCAGCCACTTCCTGGCATAGAAGTCTGCACTGCTTATCCCTTAGGAGGATTTGGGACAACTACTATTCCAAATGTACCCAATGGTTTTGTTGTAACTAAAATTAGCAAAAATACAGCTTGCGGTTCGATTATTAATTCGATTGTTCTCGATCAACCAAAAGATAGGTTAAACATTTGCCTTAGTTATCCTACGGGCGTTTTTGATCCCATCGTTGCTTATCCTCAAATTCCCTATAGCTACATTATTGAAAACAGGAGCCAAAGCATTGATTGTGACACAAGTTTGGGTTTAAATAGAGCCACCATCATCTCTCTTTCAGCAACACCATCTCCTAGCCCGACTCCATCACCAACACCAACACCATCTCCCAGCCCGACTCCAACACCATCTCCCAGCCCGACTCCAACACCAATACCCAGAGCGATCGCTCCAATAATTCAATTGTTACTTTCTGATTGAGAATAAACAAATCATCAGTATTAAAAGTTTTAATCAATGATTTGTCTCCATCTCTGGATTGAAGAAAGTTTTGTGAAATAAGATGTTTCTCTTCTGTTTGGGATAAAAATATATGAAAAATATCGCTCGTTTTCTTTTACCAATACTCTGCTTTATACCTTTGCAGCAAGCGGCATTAGCACAACAATCCTTATTTTTATCTGGAGTCGCTAAGACATGGCGATTGGAAAACTATGTTCCCGATAGTGTGACGATTTGGTTTTCAGGTAGTGCCTGTGTAAATGGTTTACTCCAACTACCCGCCAGTGCTACCAAAGCAGATCGCGATCGCCTTTTTGCTACGGTTTCCTTGTCTAAAGCAACAGATAAACCGATGTTCGTCGTTTACGTTGTGAGCTCTGGGCGTTGTGACATCAGTAGTTTCGGAATGCTCGAGCAATAATCAACAATACTTTACTGATGCCAACAAAATGCTTGCTGTAACTAGACCCAAAATTTATCGGGATCTAGTTGCGAGTTTAGACTCAGGCAGGCGCTCGTTTAACAAAACCCCAGTGCATTGTGCCGCTTATAGCGCTTGTACTACGTTTGCAGGCGCTTTTTTTGTTGGAGTTTTAGCACACAAACGCACCAATACTGAGCCGACGAATCTTTTTCCTCTGGACTTGGTGGGGTTCGTTAAAATTTTCAGAATTCAAATAAGATTGCATATATTGAGGTGGGCATACTAAAAAGTGAGTCAGGAGGAAACCTTATTTTTAGCCGGGGGCAAACATCATGAAGACCGCATTCTTGACTATAACTGCAATTCAATTGGAATAACTAGGTTATGGATATTAGCAATAACTTCGTGCATACAACCCAGGAAACCGAGACAGAAATTGCGTTGCGTCAGAGCCAACAGCGATTGCAAGAAGCTCAAAGAATTGCTCACATTGGTAATTGGGAAATAGATGTTGCCACCCAAATCACTATTTGGTCAGAAGAAGTCTTCCGTATTTTTGGTTTGGAACCTAGACCAGAAGCACCACCGCCCCACGAACACAAACAGCAAATTCACCCAGACGACTTACTTGTTTGGCAAAAAAAACTAGAACAAGCGATCGCTCAACCCACTACTTTTAATTTTGACTTACGCATTTACCGTCCTGATGGTTCCCTGCGTTATCTTAACATCATCGGAGAATCCCAAGCAGATGAATCCGGACAAGTCATCAAACTTGTGGGTACTGTCATGGATATTAGCGAACGCAAGCAAGCCGAAATCGCATTACAGCAAGTTTTACAACAAACTGACTATCAATCCTGCTTGCTGCAAGCAGTGCTGAATTCTACCCCGGACTGGATTTTTGCCAAAGACACAAACTTTCGTTACATCCTAGCCAGTCGGAGTTATGCAGCCGCAATTGGGAAAACTGTGGAAGAGATTCTTGGCAAAGACGATCTGGAGTTAGGTTTTTCTGAAGAACTTGTCTTTGGAAATTCAGCAAAAGGCATTCGAGGATTCCGCGCTGACGATCGCACGGCGTTAGCTGGTAAACCTGTATGTAACTCCTTCGATCCTGCGACAATCGCAGATGGTTCGCTACGTATCTTCGATATCCGTAAAAATCCTTTATACGACTTAGATGGAAAAGTGTTTGGAGTACTTGGATTAAGCCGTGACTTAACCGAGCGCTATCATGCAGAAGAAGCCATGCGTCGTTCCGAAGCACAACTTAAGGAGAAAGCCGAAGAATTGACGCGCACTTTACAGGAACTTCAGCAAACGCAAATGCAGATGATCCACAGTGAAAAAATGTCTAGTTTGGGACAACTAGTAGCTGGAGTCGCTCACGAAATTAATAATCCTGTGAACTTTATTCATGGCAACCTCTCTCACGCCAATCAATACAGCCACGAAATTCTAGAATTGCTAGCTCTTTACCAGAAACATTACCCAATTCCACATTTAGAGATTCAGAAACAAGCAGAAGCGATCGACCTGGAATTTATACAACAAGATTTACTTAAACTTCTATCCTCAATGCGCGTTGGCACAGAACGCATCCAGTCAATTGTAGCATCTCTTCGCACATTTTCCCGCATGGATGAATCCGAAATGAAAAAGGTTAATATCCATGATGGTATTGATAGTACGTTAATGATTTTACAACACAAGCTCAAAGGGAAAAGTTCTTATCCCCAAATTCAAGTTATTAAAGAATATGGCGACTTACCATTGGTGGAATGCTACCCCGGACAGTTGAATCAAGTATTTATGAATATTTTGAGTAATGCCATTGATGCTTTGGAAGAGGCTTTCTCCATTGGTTTTTGGTCATTTGAAGGAGACGAAAAACAAAATAACAGTCCTCAAATTTACATTCGTACTGAAGTAATACATAACCAAGTTTTTATTCACATTGCTGACAATGGACTGGGCATGACTGAAAATATTCGTCAGCGAATTTTCGATCCTTTTTTCACAACAAAGCCTGTGGGTAAAGGAACTGGAATGGGCTTGTCCATTAGTTACCAAATTGTGACAGAAAAACATGATGGCTCACTTTACTGTGTTTCAAAACCCGATTTAGGAACAGAGTTTATCCTTCAGATTCCTTTAAAACAGAAGTAATATCATGTCCGTCATGACCAATGCCCATTTTCATCCGTTCTCATATACGCAGTTTATATAACTACTTATCTAGGTCTGTTGCGGACCTTTGGCGTCACATTCTTTAGCGAAACACCGTTCCAAAAGCTCAACTCTGTAATGACGTACAAAGCGTCGGGGATCTAACACCAGTTTAACTTTGGGGTTCATCACGGGTTGATTGAGATACTGCCACAAGGGAAATTGAAGATTGTTATTGTCTGAAGTCATATATACAAAGAAAATAATACAACACAATAGCAGGCTCAGTATTGAACATCTGGTATAAAATATGCTTATTACCGTTCCTTAGTTAAACCTTACAAAATATACATACGATTGTCCTGCGGGCAAACGCGGAAAATTTTAGAGATTACCTCTGCAGATAGTTAAAAAAATCCGTTAAATCAACTATTGCCAAATGTACTCTCTCTGAACAAGACAATGGGGAGTGGGGAGTAGGGAGTAGGGAGTGGGGAAGAAAAAATAAATCTGTGTAATGAAACGTAAAAATCTAGCGCCAAAGCATCGGTCACTGGTCACTGGTCACTGGTCACTGCAATGTTAGATGCTCACTTTTATCTTAGTGGCAAGCGTATATCATATCACTGTAAATAATGGCGGAAACAGTTAGTAGTGAATAGTAAGTTGTGTTGCCACTAACCACTAGCCACTAACCACTAACCACTAACCATTACTTATCAAGGAAAAGAAAATGAAGATTGCCTTCATGACAACTGACAGAGTTAATGTCAACGCTCATTTTGGTTCGGCGCAAGAGGTTGATGTTTATGAAGTCTCAGAAACTGGATACAAGTTTGTCGAAACGCTTCTCTTTGAAACGCCATCTAAAAAAGCTGAAAAAGTTTCTGAAACCAGTGAAGGTGGTTGCAAACATGGTAAAAGTGACTGCAAAAAAGGTCAAGATGGTTCCAAAGAAGCTGAAGGTAGCTCGAAAAAAGATAAAGATGGTGAAAGTGATGATAAAGTGGCACGCAAACTAGAAGTGTTAGCTGATTGTATCATTGTTTATGTCGCCTCAATTGGTGGTACAGCTGCTGCTAAGTTAATCAAAAACGGTATGATGCCAGTTAAACCGCGATCGGATGAAGAAAATATTGTTTATATTTTGAATAGGTTGGTGGAGGCTCTCAAAGGAAATCCTCCTCCTTGGTTGCGTAAAGCTTTACAGGGAAAAGTGACCAGTGACCAGTGACCAGTGACCAGTGACCAGTGACCAGTGACCAGCTTGTATTCAATTTAAAGGATAAAAAAAATTTATCCTTTATGCTTTCTTCAATTATGCTTATTTCTTCATTAGTTTCTCTTGGACTTGCAATGATTTTTCTGTTTGTAAGTGCCAAAGTTTTACATCAAATCTTGCAGTTGCTCGCTCTCTTAATCGCTATCTTTTGGTTGTGTTCAAGCTTGTTTTTTTCAATTGTTCCAAGTGAAGTTTTAATCGCGCTACTCAAAACTTAGGCAAACTTAAGGATTTACGCCCTTAAGGCTTAAGAGAACCCATAGCGCGGGGTTTTTTCGCGGATATGAGGGGTCACTAAGACCTGTACAGTATCACGCCCACAAGGAGCTTTTGTTTGCACGCCAGTCGCCTCAACGGGGGGAACCCCCGCACGGCGCTGGCTCCTTAGCTTGCTGTACAAAGAACCGTTAGTTCTTGCCTGTTTGATACCAAGAAAATACCATTTGTGACGATTAAAACCGCCACAGATGTTGTCGGGTAAGATTGGGGTGTTGCCACCCCGCACTCCCCTAAGAACCGGACTTGACTGTTACCAATCATACGGCTCAAGCCTCGATAGCCACCTAGTTGTGTGCGTGGTCTGAGGGTTCTTCCTTTCCTGACTTCTTGCTATGGGTGTTCCTATGGCAGGCTGAGTGTAACCATACTAGGTTGTTTGGCTTATCCTCTCCACCAAGGCGTATTGGTATGGTGTGGTGTAGATGCAATGGTTCCCCGTTGTGTATAGATTCTCCGCATTCTGGGCATGTATGCTTTTGTTTTTCCGCTACTAGGTGGTACAAACTTCCTTTTGCGAATCGGGTTTTACCCATTTTCTTGGCTCTATCTGTCCAGTATTTGCGTAGATTGGGGTCATCTGGGGAGTTAGTGCCTGCTACTTTAATGTGGCGGATTATGGGTGTTGAACCTGCTTTGACAAGGGTGATAATTTCCGACTTTCCTTTGCGGTTTTTGATTGTGGAGATGAAGTCCCATTTATTTGCTTGGGCGTTTTTACCTTGAACATTAAAATATTTCTTGGCAATCCACTTTTTGCCTTTATTGGGATGTCGCCTTTTCCCCCATTTATACAAGGCTCTCCATAATTCGCTGTCAAAGTAGTATAAAGCTTCTTTGGAGCAGACCGTTCTGTAGTAGTTGGCAAATCCTCTAATAATTGGGTTTAGGTAGTTAATTACTGCTTCAGGAGATGCATTTTGGTTTTTTCTCAACCATTTTTTGATTTCCCTGATTTTGGTAAGAACTTTTTCTTTTTCAGGTTTAATAATGGTAGTGCCATTATAGTGCCTGACGTTGAATCCTAAATAGTTAAAGCCAGCGTCTATGTGGACGAGCTTTGTTTTATCAGGATTAAGTTCTAACCCTCTAATTTGAAGCAGTAATTCAATGTGAGGTAGGACTGCCTCTATCATTTCAAAGCTAGGGGCGGTAATCAGGAAATCGTCTGCGTACCTTATGAATCCAAAAGGGCTGATTGCGTCGTACCTGTAAGAAGGTGTTCCGCTTCTGTTGTATCCATTGCGGTATTTCTTCCTGATTGTTAAGTTTTTCAGGTATACACCTATCCCATCAAGCGCGATGTTTGCTAGGAGAGGTGAGATTATGCCGCCTTGGGGTGTTCCCTTATCGGTTACTTTGGTGATTTCCTGCTCTACATATCCTGCCTTTAACCACCCTTGGGCGTACTCGTTTCCTGGTAACATTTTCACTCTTTCTGTGATGAAATCGTGGCTTATGTTGTCGAAAGCACCTCGTATGTCAGCATCAAGTATCCATGTGCCGTTGCCAGTAGCAACTCTGTTGAATACTTGTTCTATTGCATCGTGTGTGCTTCTTCCAGGTCGGAAGCCATAACTATGCTCCTCAAAGAAAGTTTCAAAGTATGGTTCCCATGCATTGAGGATTATTGCCTGTTTCACCCGGTCCACTATGGAGGGGATGCCGAGCGGTCTTAACTTGCCGCTTGCTTTGGGGATATACACCCGTTTGGTGGGTAGGATATCCTTTGGCTTAAAGTCCCTCACCATTTGAATTATTTCTATTCTTTGGCTTGGTTTTAGGGCAACAAAACCGTCAACACCCGCTGTTTTCTTTCCCTGATTTAGTTGTGTTACCCTTCGGATCGCAACAAGTAGATTGGAAAAGCTCCTTAACATTAGCTTCATTAGACTCCTGACTTTACGCCATTCGCCTGACTGGGTGGCACGGAAAATCCTTCTTCTCAGATTCTTAACTCGTTTCATGTGGGGTTTCCATTTGATGTCACCCCAAACGAGCGATTCTACTCCGATTTCAGTCTTGCAACTGACCCTATCTTTCATAGTTTCTTTACGGTTTCTTTGATTCATTCATTTCCGTTCAAGACCAGATGGAAGTCAGCTACCTTTCGGTATAGGGTAAAAACCCCTATCACTGTCATTACAACAATGCATTTGCTTGTTCACATCCTCCTTTACCCCCTTTGGGATTCTTCCTTCCTTACGGTTGGGCTACTTAGGCAATTGTTCGCCGTAAGACCAAGTGGGGCTTACCGTGTTTCGCTGGTTGGACTTGCGATGTTTCGGGTTCCGTTAATACTCCGAGAGGGTCTGTGTCCAATCGATCATCAACAAAATACATTTGATGATCCGCCCTCCTTACCTTTTGGTTCGGGTGTGTCAGGTCTAGTACAGCTTATGCTGTTTTCACCCGTCAGCTAATTACGAAGCGGTTACGGTTTGCTATTGCTAACCCGATTACATCTTTCCCTTGCCCTTACTTCTTTAACCGTGACCTCGGCTGATGGAGTTTACCATCTTGGGGCTTTCGTGGTCTGCATTCCAATGGGTTCATTGCTTACTGCCATCGTGACCGGGGTGCGTGACCCTTTTACGTGAGAACCTGATGATTGGATATCAGAGGGAAGACGGCTTCCCAGTCCAATTGGTTTATCACCTCCTCCAGCGACTTTTCACGTCGCGCGATTTTCCTAGCTACCTTCTTCCAAGCTCCCGACTTCAATTTGTCCTCCGGCGAATTGAAGTAAGAATCAAGGTGTTTAGGTAATCTTTCAGTTCTACCCTGACTGCGACGAGCTACTACCAAATTTCTTGTGGTGCGGGCGTCCCCGCCCGCCACTAGCATAGGACGGGCGAGGACGCCCATCCCACAAGATGGATAATTTATTTCTTGGAAGTCCCTTATCGGAGTAGTCTTGGTAGTTTATTAACTTGAAAATTGCTGTATATCAAGAAATACGGAAAATCTTGTCTAAAATTAGTAAATTTGTATTATAAGCTACATAATTACCAAAATTATACCAATATTATTGGCAATCTGGGAGATTATCTTGGTAGGATACTACCAACCGCAATCTCTTAGCAGTGAATCTCTGTCATACCAGTTCTTTATGAAAAGAAGACAACTTTTTGCCTTCCTCAGCATAGCTATTGCTAGCCTACTCTTGGCGCTTGGCTTGCGATTGTTCGATGCATCTCCTGTCAGAGCACAGTCTAACTCCCAACTCCTCGTTTCTGCGGCTGCTAGCCTTAAAGATGTTATGGGGGAAATTAACACCCTGCACCAAAAAGATAAACCGAACGTCAAGATTAGTTATAACTTTGGTGCTTCTGGTGCTTTGCAACAACAGATTGAGCAAGGCGCACCTGCGGATATCTTTATCTCTGCTGCACAAAAACAGATGGATGCTCTGGAGCAAAAGGGGTTATTACTTTCTGGGACTCGCGCTAACTTGGCAAACAACAGTCTAGTTTTGGTTGTCCCTGACAAGTCTACTGGGGTTACTAACTTCAATGCTTTGACTGACGCAAAGGTTAAAAAAATTGCGATCGGCGAACCCAGAAGTGTTCCTGCTGGGCAGTATGGCGAGCAAGTTCTGCAAAAATTGGGCGTTTTTGATAAAGTCAAACCCAAGTTAGTTTACGCAAACAATGTGCGTCAAGTATTGGCGTCTGTAGAAAGTGGTAATGCTGATGCGGGTTTGGTTTACGCTACTGACGCCAAAATCTCTAAAAATGTGAAAGTTGTTGCCACAGCTGCTGAGAATAGCCACTCTCCTATCGTTTACCCCATGGCAGTCCTTAAGAGCAGTAAAAATCCTCAGGCTGCTGGAGAGTTTGTTAAGTTCTTATCCAGCCAACCTGCTAAGGAAGTCTTGCAAAAGTATGGATTTATCATACCGTAATAAGGCTTACTCAATCCAAAATCCACGCATCTAAAATCCAAAATGGTATAAGAGTTTTTTAACTACAAACACCCATGATGCCCTACGATCTCTCTCCTTTGTGGATATCCCTCAAAACCTCCTTACTTGCAACATTGATTACCTTTTTTCTTGGTATTGCTGCTGCCTATTGGATGCTGGGATATCGAGGGAAAGGGAAGTCTTTAATTGAGGGCATTTTTGTTTCTCCTCTGATTTTACCTCCCACAGTTGTTGGCTTTTTGCTACTCCTATTGTTTGGTAAAAATGGCCCGTTGGGAAAACTCATGGAGCCTTTGAACTTCAGTGTTGTCTTCACTTGGTATGGTGCGGCGATCGCAGCAACAGTGGTGTCTTTTCCATTGATGTATAGAACAGCATTAGGAGCTTTTGAGCAAATAGATAGTAATCTTTTGCGGGTTGCTCGAACTCTTGGTGTAAAAGACTCCACAATATTTTGGCGCATCAGTTTACCTCTAGCGCTACCGGGGGTTTTGGCTGCAACAACTTTGGCTTTCGCTCGTGCTTTGGGTGAATTCGGTGCAACCTTGATGTTAGCAGGGAATATTCCAGGGCAAACTCAGACTATCCCAATGGCAATTTATTTTGCCGTTGAGGGTGGAGCTATCGGCGAAGCTTGGTTTTGGTCAATTGCCATCATAACGATCTCTCTATCTGGAATTATTGCAACTAACTTTTGGCAGGAAAACCAGGGGAAGAGAAAAGGACAGGGAGCAGGAAGGAGAGAGCAGGGAGCAGGGAGCAGGGAGCAGGGGGACAAAGAGAAAAACTTCTCCCCAAACTCTGGCTTATTTGTTGACATTGAGAAGCGTCTCCCTGGCTTCAATTTAAACGTCTTTTTGAGTGCTGATGACCAACCATTGGGATTGTTGGGAGGATCTGGGGCTGGCAAAAGCATGATTCTACGTTGTATCGCTGGGATAGAAACTCCAACATCGGGTCGCATTGTTCTTAATGGGCGGGTGTTATTTGACTCTCAACAGGGGATCGATCTGCCACCACGCGATCGCAAAGTTGGTTTTGTCGTGCAAAATTACGCTCTCTTCCCCCACATGACAGTAGCGCAAAATATTGCCTTTGGCTTACCAAAAGGATTGTCTGCAACAGCTATTCGACAACAAGTGGAAGCCCAATTGATAACCGTTCATTTAGAAGGATTGGGCGATCGCTATCCCCATCAACTCTCAGGTGGACAGCAGCAAAGAGTAGCCTTGGCGAGGGCTTTAGCAAGTCACCCAGAAGCACTGTTACTTGATGAGCCATTTTCTGCACTAGACACTCACCTGCGAAGTCAACTAGAACAGCAAATGGTGGAGACATTAGCATCTTACGAAGGAACAACTCTGTTTGTCACTCATAATATGGAAGAGGCTTATCGAGTTTGTCCCAATTTGCTAGTTTTAGATAAAGGACAAGTCGCTCATTCCGGAACGAGACACGATATTTTTGAGCACCCCGCCACGACTAGCGTTGCTCAGTTGACAGGATGTAAAAACTTTTCTCGTGCAGTTGCTTTAACATCGCATCAAGTCGAAGCCGTAGAGTGGGGTTGTACCCTTAACGTTGTTGAACCCGTTCCAGAATTTTTATCTGATATTGGAATTCGCGCCCATCATCTCAGTCTCAGTAACGATCCAACTCAAGAAAATACCTTTCCTTGCTGGCTAGCAAGAACGAGTGAAACTCCACACCGAATGACATTGTTTCTCAAGCTGAACGGTGAACCCAAGAGTCAGTCTGATTACCACTTGCAAGCAGAGGTGTTTAAGGAGAAATGGGCAGTTTTGAAAGATCGACCAATGCCTTGGTACGTCCGTTTAGATCCCTTGCGAATTATCTTAATGGAGTGAGTTATCTTTATATATGTATGTGTTAAGAATTCACGTACAAGGAATCTTGTTTAACTCCTATGGCAAAAGATCGATTTCATGATGTTGTCAGAACTGCCTTAGAAAAAGAGGGCTGGAAGATTACAGACGACCCTTATGAAATTAATGTGGATGATGTAGATTTTGAAATTGATTTAGCAGCAGAGCAACTTTTAGCAGCAGAACGAGAGGGGCGGAAAATCGCAGTAGAGATTAAAAGTTTTATTAGCACATCCAATGTTTCAGAATTTCATACCGCTTTGGGACAGTTTCTCAACTATCGGGATGCGCTAGAAAAAATTGAAAGCGATCGCCAGCTTTATCTGGCAGTTCGCGTACCGACTTATGAGAGTTTCTTTCAACGACGGTTCATTGCTTCGGCTGTTGAGCGGTATCAATTGCGATTGGTGATTTACGATGTGCAACGGGAGGTTATCGATCAATGGCTGTAGAGCAATATCGGCAATACATTCGACATCTTCTTTCCGAACGGCGAGAGCGGGCTTCGATGCAGCGAAATGCCGAAGAGTATGAGGTGCAGACGATTTTCGACGATCAGCAGGATCACTACCAACTACTTTATGTGGGCTGGCGTGGAAATAAACGTCATTTTGGCTGTATTTTGCATCTTGATATCAAGGATGGAAAAATCTGGATTCAGCATGATGGTACGGAAGAGGGAATTGCCAATCGGTTAGTTGAAATGGGAGTTCCGAAGCAAGATATTATTCTGGCGTTTCATGAGCCTTATATACGCCAATTTACTGGGTTTGGTATGAGCTAGAGCATCAGTCCATTGAACTACACGTAGGGTGGGCATTGCCACGTAATTCAACACGCAGATTGGGTTATTGTACTCAACGAAGGTCGCGTTAGCGGTCAAGGACTTTTTGAAGATCTAAAAACAGAACCCGGAAGCCCTTTATTTTTCCTAACAAATCCTCTGTAAAATCCTCCTCTTCTTCCCTCTGCGCCCTCAGCGCCTCTGCGGTTCAATAAATTAAAAAATATCCAACTTTTTCTTGTGGGGTGGGCGTCCTCGCCCGCCTGTTCTATGGGACAGGCTAGAAGCCCATCCCACAAAACAATAACGATACACAGTTTACAACAACTGAACCAAGTGGTCAGCAAGACGAAGAGTCAACGCCGCCAGTGTCAAGCATGGATTTGCCGCCGGAATAATTGGAAAGACAGACACATCACAAACATACAGATTATCATATGCCTCCATTCTAAGATTTTCATCAACCACTCCCGTGCGATCGCGACTCATCCGCATTGAACCACCAGCATGATGCACCGTTCCTTCATTCCCAAAATGCATTCCATCGTTGGGGTTGTGAGGTGCTTGCAGAAATTCGAGGATACTATTGCGTAGTTCCCGTACTTCATTAAACAGATTTGAGCCTGATGGGTTGCGGTTTACCATCACCCCCAACTTTTGTCCTTCACCTCGTGGAAAAACCTGGTTGCGGTCATCAAGTGGACTGGCAAAAACAAACTGCAGGCGAGTTGTTGTCTTTTGGTCTTTTGCAACTTCTTGCTTCCAAACATCATCATCTGCGTGTGCTACATCCCAATATTTTGGATTGATCAGCAACTCAACGTTATAAGGATGTTCAGTCGTCGTTGCCTGTTTGTGGTACATTAATATCTTGGCATGATTTTCAAATCCGTTATATGGGCTGTTCAAGTCCAGCTCATAAGTATTTGAGAAAAAAGCCGGATGGTCTGTCAAACCTACGCCGATTTTTTGATTGGGGTCAGAAAGCTTGCTACCCATGGCAATTCGTGGCGTTTCCAGAGAACCAGCCGCCAGAACAATACGCTTTGCGCGATAACGACGTTGCTGATTGCCTATTAAATCCTGGCATACCACAGCAACAGCTTTGCTACCATCAGTTTCTATATGAGTCACCAGGTGATTTAAGTTAATCGTCAGATTATCTCGTCCTACCGGACCGTTAAATGAAAGAGAATCCAGTAGCAATGATGCGGTAGAAAAAGTTCCTGTAGACGCTTCGAGAACGTTTTCCAAACTCCCTTGATTGTCAAGATTTGGCTGGTGACGCGATCGCGGTAAGTCTTCGACTTTATAGTTGGAAAATGCACCTTGCAACTCGCTGACTACACGATTTTGGAAACGACCAAGCGTTTTTTGCTTCCGCATAAGTTTTTCCGCACGGTCATATCCCTGAGAACTCTTTAAGTACTGGCCGATACTTTCAGGCCACGCAAGAATTTCCCAATCATGCATGCGTGGAATCAGACCCGACCAAAAGATAGAGCGACCTCCAAAATTCATCTGTACGCCGGACAAGAACTCTGACCCTGGCTCGTTTGTGAAATGTCCCACTTGGTGGTGTGATGGAAGTCGAGACCAGTCTCCGGGAAGGTTTGTCATGTGTGTGGGATAGAGCAAACTTCCTGCTTCTAAGACAAGCACGCGCCGACCTTTATCGGAGATCGCGTCAGCTAGAATACCTCCTCCCATACCCGATCCAATGATGACAACATCATATTCAATCGTCTCGTCATTGTTCCTGGGAATTGCATCTTGTTGAAGCTTGCTATCGTCAGTTCGCAGATTATCATAACCGTGTAAGTACCGAGGTGGAACTGACCCAAAAAAGACACTTTTCTCAGTAAAAATATGTTCGCCAAATGGTTGCAGTTGAATGTCCTCTCCTTCCATCCACACCTGGCGATCAAGTACAAACTTTATCTTTAGACCGTTTCGATACTTGGATTCCTCCAAAAAGAAGACCCATTCACTATTGTAGTATGCTCCATATATGTCTTGCCACCAACCATCAACATTGTTGCGAATTGTTACAAGATGGTTGGGACGGTAGCTTTGGGTACGAAATTTCACGTAAAACTTCTTGACAGGAGCAGCAATAAACGATCTAGCTCCTATCATTTGGTTTGCAAATGCTGTTTCCGATTCCTGCAAAGAACCCACTGACCCACTATGGTAGGGAACGAAGTCCATCTCCATAACCTCTCAAAAATCAGATGACAGTCTTATTTTACGCAGGATAAATTTTAATACAGTTTCTTCTCTTGAAATAATATCTACAGTTCCCTCCATTCCTGGTTGAATAGAATATTGATGCTGTTCTTCTGGCATATTATCCCCTACTTTGATAAAGTAAGGAGTCGCAGGTTGAATCGTGACTTCATAGTATCCATTTGCGCCATTGCTAAGACTTCCTTGCAAACTGCTTGCAGGGAATTGATTGAGAGTTGTAGCATTAATTTGAGCAGAAATTGCATCAGGAGCAACTGCAATCACTTTTCCCTGGATGACTCCATAATCGGGATAGGGATAGGTCGATACTCGTAATTGTGCCTTTTGTCCTACAGCCACTTTGCCAATATCTTGCGCTGTTACCAATGCTTTCACAACTAGAGCGGTGTTGCTTGGAGCAATTTGAGCGATCGTATCTCCCGCTCGCACAACTTGGTCTTTATTTCTGAGATTGAGCTTGAGGATGACGCCATTAACCGGAGAGCGTAGAACGTTCTTCTTTCGATCCAAAGAAAGTTGGTGTAAGTCTTTTTGGTCTTTATTTATTTGGCTTGCAAGTTCAACTCGACTTTGAAGGAGTGCTTTTTGCTCTCGGTTTAAACTCGCGAGAGTTGATTCTCCCCTGGCTTGTTCTTGTGCAATTCGCTCTACTGCAACAGTTACGTTTGCATTACTAGGATAAAGAGCAGCTTTTGCGCGTGCTAGTCGAGCTTCAGCGACTCGAAAACCTTGCTCTTTTGCGGTATATTGCAACCGGGATACAACGCCAGATTCAGCAGCATATCTATAGCGATCGCGCTCATCTTTTGCTAATTTTAAGTTGGCTTCAGCTTCCTGCAATTCAGTTTGTTTAATCACCTGTTGGTTTTGGTACTCTCGTTGATTGCGAGTGAGTTCGGCTCGTGTGGAGGCAATTGTTCGCTTCAAATAGTTCGATTCTGCTGTAATTTGAGCTTTTATTGCCCGAATTTGGTCATCGATTTCATTTAACTGTTGCTGTTCGTGCTGAATTTTGTCCTGGAACTGACTCTTTTGGGTTTGCAGATGGGAATCATCAATATAAGCAATGATATCTCCCTGTTTTACAACCTGGTTTTCTATGGCTTTAAGAGTCTGGATTGTTCCTTCTACAGCAGCTTGTACAACCCGCACCTCACCTAATGGGCGAATGACAGCCACCGCTTTCACGGTGATGTTGTATTTTGTAATAGCAGCAAGCACAATAGCAATACTACATCCTCCTGCGATCGCTAAACCACCTAACCATGCCCAAGCAGAGATCGGTGGTAAAAACTCATCACAGTTGATGGAACGGATTAAGTCTGGCGTTGGATCTCTAAGCATAAACACTAGCGTTTCTAAAATCTACGACAAGCATCTCTATGCAGTATTCCCATAATTTCTAATACCATTTTGGATTTTAGATTTTGGATTCAGAAAGTCTTGTCTAGACTTGATTTTTGCTAACTACTCCCGAACCGCCATAAGATTACCGAGTCTTCTTTTCTTCTCTTCGCGCTCTTTGCGTCTTTGCGGTTCATTTAATTCAGTAATCTTCGAGCGAGATAGGAGTATCTGTCACATTCTTTATTTAAATTTGGTATAAACTTTATGTCTTATTACCTCATTCGCCAGCATAGTGAAGAAGATTGTGGAGCTGCTTGTCTTGCTACAATTGCCAAACACTATGGTCGTTTATTTAGTCTTAACCGCGTTCGCGAAGCTGTAGGAACTGGACAACTAGGAACTTCTTTGTTGGGACTCAAAAGGGGAGCTGAAGCCTTAGGATTCAATGCTAGAGGAGTCAGGGTTGCACCAGAAATTCTCAATAAACTCAATGAGTTATCCCTACCTACAATTATTCATTGGCAAGGTTATCATTGGGTCGTTTTGTATGGACGACGTGGTAAAAAGTATATAATTGCCGATCCGGCTATAGGCGTTCGTTATCTCTCTGAGTCTGAACTCTTAAAGGGCTGGGGAAATTGGCTGATGCTTTTACTAGAACCAGATAGCGTTCGCTTTTTTGCTCAACCAAATGATAACATTGGCAATTTTAGACGATTCCTCCAACCAATATGGAACTACCGCGCCATTTTAGGAGAAATATTTTTACTCAACATTTTTTTAGGTTTGCTATCTCTGATTTCTCCTTTTTTACTACAATTGCTAACCGATGATGTGCTAGTTCGTGGAGATACCCGGCTGCTTGAAATTGTCACAATCGCAGCAATAGTCATGAATTTTGTGAGCAGCAGCCTCAGACTCGTCCAATCTAATTTAATTACCCATTTTGCTCAACGACTTCAGTTAGGTTTAGTCTTGGAATTTAGTCGGCAAATTCTGCGCTTACCGCTTTTATACTACGAATCTCATCGTAGTGGTGAAATTATGAGTCGGCTGCGCGATATTCAAGAAATTAACCAATTGGTTTCTCAATCAGTCATTGGGCTACCCAGCCAATTCTTTATTGCTTTAATTTCCTTGACTTTTATGCTTTCTTATAGTAGTAAACTGACTTTAATTACTTTACTTTTTTCAGGTTTAATGACATCTTCCACCTTGATTTTTCTACCAATTCTTCAACAAAAAACACGAAATATACTAGCTTTAGAAGCCGAGAATCAAGGAATTTTAGTTGAAACTTTCAAGGGAGCAATAACACTTAAGAGTACGTCAGCAGAGCTTCAGTTATGGGAGGAATTTCAGAGTCAATTTGGCAGGTTAGCAAATTTAACATTTAAAACGACTCAAATTTCTACAATTAACAATATCTTTTCTGGGCTAGTTTTTGCAATTGGTAGCATTATCCTATTGTGGTTCGGTAGTTCTCTGGCGATCGCTAAAGAACTGACAATCGGACAATTGCTTGCTTTCAACAGCATGAATGGAAATTTTCTCGGTTTTATTAACACAGTCATTAGTTTTGCCAATGCGCTAGTACAAGCGAAAACTTCAATTCAACGTTTAACAGAAGTCATCGATACAACTCCAGAAAATCAAGGAGATGATAAAAAGCCCTGGGTCAAAATTTCCCCTAGTGCTGATATCATTTGTACGAATGTCAATTTCCACTATGCAGGACGAGTTGACCTACTCAAAGATTTTTCTCTCACAATTCCTGGGGGTAAAGTTGTTGCTTTAGTTGGTCAATCGGGTTGCGGTAAAAGCACCCTAGCAAAACTCATTGCAGGGCTGTACCTCCTTCAATCTGGTAATATCCGGATAGAAGATTATAACCTGCAAGATATAAGACTTGATATGCTCCGTCAGCAAGTTGTACTTATTCCTCAAGAACCACACTTTTGGAGCCGTTCCATCATTGAAAATTTCCGTTTAGGTGCTCCTCAAGTCTCCTTTGAAGAAATAGTCCGTGCTTGTAAGGTAACAGGTGCTGATGAATTTATTAGCCGATTACCCGATAAATATCAAACTGTCTTAGGTGAGTTTGGCGCGAATCTCTCAGGTGGTCAGCGTCAGCGTTTATCAATAGCTAGAGCCATTGTTTGTGACCCACCTATCCTCATTATGGATGAATCTACTGGCGCTCTAGATCCATCAGGAGAATCTCAATTACTGCATCAATTATTAAGCGATCGCTACGGAAAAACAACAATTCTCATCAGTCATCGTCTCCACGTAATTCAGCACGCAGATTGGGTTATTGTACTCAACGAAGGTCGCGTTAGCAGTCAAGGACTTTTTGAAGATCTAAAAACACAACCTGAAAACCCCTTATTTTTCCTCACAAATCCCATGTAAAAATCCCTCTTCTTCCCTCAGCGCCCTCAGCGCCTCTGCGGTTCATTAATCCTTATAAAGAAGTTTAAACTACGGTTGACAATTTGCCAAATTGAGACACTTCTTCATAGACTGTTAAGTCAAACCAAAAAGTGGTACCAACACCCACTTCGCTCACCAAATGAACTTTACTGTGATGCTTTTCCATAATATTTCTGACAATTGATAAACCCAAACCAGTTCCCTCTAGGGTATGCACTCGATTTTCTACTCGAAAGAAGCGGTCAAAAATAGCTTCTTGATCTTCTGGAGCAATGCCAATGCCAGTATCAGAGATTTCTACTCTAACTTGAGATATCTGGCGATCGCTTGAATTCGTTTTTGATTCGAGTTGGTATGCGCGGATTGCGACTTTTCCACCTGCTTGGGTGAACTTGAGGGCGTTACCTACCAGATTAGCTAACACTTGCAACAACAGATCGTAATTGCCAACAACTAACGGTAACTTAGGAGCAACTTCCTGAATCAGTTCAATACCTTTATCTTTGGCATTTAATTGGTAAGTCCGCAGCGTTTGTTCGATAGCTTGTGACAAATCTAATCCATCCAAATTATACCTGCGACCTGATTCAAGTTTTGATAAATCCAAAACATCATTGACTAAGCGAGTCAACCGGTCTGTTTCATGATTGACAGTTTCTAGAAACTCCTGACGTTCTACCGTGCTTAAGTCTTCGCCGTATTCGTGTAATGTTTCAATAAAGGATTTAATATTAAATAATGGAGTTCTCAGTTCGTGAGAAACGTTGCTGATAAATTGACTTTTTGCCTCGTTCAGTTCTACTTCACGAGTGATATCTTGTACAGTGATCGCAATACCTTTAATACTTTCCCGTTGTTGGTTGACAACCGTTGTTAAAAGAATACGGATTGTTCTTTGCGTGGGTTGGTTCAGTGAAATGCGAAATTCTGCACTTTCACATTCTCCAAGTGCCATTTCATACAAAGGACGCCTCACTTCCATTTCTACTAAGGGCGGTAAGTAACGCAAAACATTTTCTCCTACAACCTCAATGCCTTCCCAGTTAAAAATCCTCCTGGCTGTGGGGTTGACTAAAATGACTTGCATATTGTTATCAATGAGGACGGCACCATCGGCAATTGTAGAAACCAATGTTTCGAGTTTGGCTTTCTCTGCTGTCAGTTCTTCAATGTTTTGTTCTTCGTAACGCTCCAAGCGTTCTGCCATCTCATTAAAATTGAGAATTAACTCCCCTAGTTCGCCTCCTAGCGGTAAGTCTATTTGCTGCTTAAAATTTCCTGCAGCAATTTGTTTTACTCCTACAAGTAATTCTTTGATGGGCTTGGTAATGGTTAAAGCATTAATTACTCCTCCTAAAATCACCATCACCCAAATTGAGATAAATACAGCAATAGTGACATCGCGAGTGAAGTTTGTGGAGATCACCGCCGCCGGGTTGGGGTTAATGCCAATCGCCAACACGCCTAAGTATTTGCCATCTACTGTCAAAGGAACAAACACATCGGTAACTTCCCCGTCAGGGGATCGGTGTTGCCGTACCATTGGCTTATCAGCATCAGCCGCATAATCATCGGGTAGCTGTATTCGCCGTTTGATAGCAAGAGAGGTTTCCACTTCTGGTTCCCAAAAGGGAATGCCAAAATAAATTTTCCCCTCCTCATTGGCGTAGAGCATATAACGTACACTCGAAGTACTGCTGTAAAAGCGTTGAGAAAATTGTGAGACTTCTGTAAGATTGCGATCGGCAATGAGTGGGGCAACGTTGGCAGCTAGTAACAGCCCCAGATCCCGACCAAAGCGCGTGTCGTTTAGACGTGCATCTAGCTGAATCGTATTTATTGCCCAAAAGGTCAAACCACTCATTACTAAAGACACGACTAATGTGGCAGCCGCTAAAAGCTTTGTCTGGAGGGTAAACTCCGACCACCAATTGACAATTGCTTCTTTGATTGTTTTTAAAATAGCCAGCATCTTAAATTCAGCGTAATAAAAGGGATTAGGGAGTAGGGAGTGGGGAGTGGGGGTTAGGGGGTAGGGTTAGGCGAGTAAGATCTTCTTGCTTGATTGTGAAATTTTTTTCATCGGGACTGCCTAGTTATCTGGGTTCAACTTGTTCAAGAAGGGATAGTTCTTGTTTTCATCATTATTTACAAATGAAAATAACTCTAACAACTCAAAATTAACAGTTTCTTTGACAAATAAGTAAGGAGGGGAGTGGGGAATGGTGAGTGGGGAATGGTAAGTCCCAACTCCCCACTCCCTACTCCCTACTCCCTACTCCCTACTTCCTACTCCCTACTTCCTCACCCGATACCCAATATCTCGTCGGTAATACATTCCCTCAAAGTGAATCTGCTGCATCCCAAGGTAGGCTTGGTCAAGTGCTGCATCAAAATCTTTCCCAACTCCAGTAACATTTAACACTCTACCGCCATCTGTTACTAACTGTCCTTGGTTGAACTGAGTGCCAGCGTGAAATACAATCGTTCCAGATGCTTCTGCGCGATCGATGCCAGTGATGACTTTTCCTGTTTCATAGGTTCCCGGATAACCCCCAGAAGCAGCAACGACTGTGGCACAAGCTCCTTGTTTCCAGGTAATGGGTGGCATTTCACTCAAGCGCTGTTGCACGCAGGCAAGAATTAATTCTTCTAGAGGCGTTTCTAAAAGTGGTAGTATCACTTGTGTTTCTGGATCGCCAAAACGACAGTTAAATTCCAACACCTTAAATTCACCTTGCGGGGTAATCATCAACCCGGCATATAATACTCCACGGTAGTCAATGCCCTTGGCTTTTAAAGTCGCGATCGCTTTCTCTAAAACTTCTGTTTGAATGCTTGTCATCAACTCAGGTGTCACAATGGGGGCTGGTGCATAAACACCCATCCCACCTGTATTTTCTCCCGTATCGCCTTCTCCAATGCGCTTGTGGTCTTGAGCTGGTAGCAATGGGCGGATTGAAATCCCATCGGTCAACGCTAAAACAGAAACTTCTTGCCCAGTCAAATACTCTTCAATGACGACAAATTTCCCCGCACTGCCGAAGTGTCCGCCAAACATGGCATCAATTGCCTTATGTGCCTGTTCCAATGTTTCGGCAACAATGACACCTTTGCCAGCTGCCAACCCATCGGCTTTGACAACAATTGGAACTCCCTGCGCTTTAACATAAGATTTTGCTGCTTCTACCTCTGTAAATACTGCAGAGCGTGCTGTAGGAATTTTTGCTTCTTGCATCAGTGCTTTTGCCCAAGCCTTGCTGGCTTCAATTTGTGCTCCTGCTTTGCTTGGACCAAAAACCAGGAAACCTTTGGCTTGGAGGTTATCTGTGATTCCTTGTGCCAAGGGTACTTCAGGTCCGACTACAATTAAAGAAATGCTCTCACTTTGGGCAAATTGGCTGATTCCCTCGAAATCATCTACACGCAAAGACAAGTTTTGGCAGCGTTCCATGCTTGCCGTACCGCCATTTCCCGGCACGCACACAACCTGCCCAATTTGTTTTGATTGCAACAGTTTCCAGGCAAGAGCATGTTCCCGCCCTCCATTACCTACAACTAAAACTTTCACTGATGTCCTCTTAAGCTTAGAATCGGTTACCAGTTATCATTTATCAGTTACCGATTGTCAGTGAATCATGAATTACCAGTTATCTCTAATACTGGTCACTGGTCACTGGTTACTGGTCACTGTAATGACGACTCGCCGTACAATTCTTCACCAATTTTGATACTTGTGCAAGCCCCTTATTTTTCCTAAGGAGAAATTATTAGTACAAATGAACGTATTGAAAGGGCTAGCAATGCTCACCCAACGGTACTTAAAATTTTTCAAAAATCACAGGACTTACGCAAAAATTGCTAGAAACCTTGATTTATCGAACCGCCAAGACGCCAAGAGCGCCAAGAATTCGTAGAGCGTGCGTAAGTCCTAAATCAAATAGGATTTCTATAGTAGATTTACTGATGATATTAAGATATTAAATTTCAATAATTCTTCTGAAGACAGTAGAAAGTAAAAGCTATCATAGAATCTTTATCAATTCTTTGTTTTATAAATGAAAATAGTAAAAAATAATGGTAAATAGATGGCGGTTAAACGACTTGAGAGATTAACTTGGAAGTTGAAATAGATTAAGGTATCGAAACAAGCACGAATCATGGTTAAAAGTATAGTTACTGGAGTAGCAGGATTTATAGGTTCCAACCTTGTAGAGGCTTTGTTGAAACAAGGTGAAGAAGTCATTGGAATAGACGAATTTAATGATTACTACGATCCAGCATTAAAACGCAAAAATATCGCACACTTGCACAATCATCCTGGTTTTAAATTAATTGAGGGAGATATTCGCACTTTAGACTGGTCAACACTCTTAAAAGATGTTGACGTAGTTTACCATCAGGCAGCACAAGCGGGAGTTCGGGCAAGTTGGGGTCAAGGGTTTCGTCTGTACACAGAACGGAATATTAGTGCTACACAAATTCTGTTGGAAGCGGCGAAGGATGCAAAACAGTTGAAAAGACTGGTATTTGCTTCAACCTCCAGCATCTACGGTGATGCTGAGACTCTGCCAACTCATGAAGAGATATGCCCTAAACCAGTTTCTCCTTACGGTATTACTAAACTAGCTGCCGAGCAATTATGCAGACTGTATCACAAAAACTTTGGCGTACCTTATGTGGCACTGCGTTATTTCACAGTTTACGGTCCGAGGCAGCGTCCGGATATGGCATTTCATAAGTTTTTTAAATCGGTGTTATTAGATGAGGCTATTCCTATCTATGGCGATGGTTACCAAACACGAGACTTTACCTTTGTGAGTGATGCCGTAGCAGCCAATTTAGCTGCAGCGACTGTATTTGAAGCCGTGGGAGAAATATTTAACATTGGCGGTGGTAGTCGAGTTGTGCTAACTCAGGTTTTGGATACGATGGAAGAAATTATTGGAAAACCGATTAAAAGAAACCACGTAGAAAAAGCAATGGGAGATGCCCGTCACACAGCCGCCGATGTATCTAAAGCACAGAGAATACTGGGTTATGAGCCTCAAGTTTCTCTAGCTGAAGGCTTGGCTCAGGAATGGCATTGGGTGAAATCGTTGTACTAGGGATTTCCAAAAAATTACTGGAGAAAGGCAGAGCGCAGAGGGCGGAAGAAATAATTGTCAAATTTGATATATACCTAAGTCCTCTGCGCCATCGGCTCATACGGAAAATACCTACATCACAAGAAAAAATTGGATATTGTTTATTTGCAAATCTTGATTTACTAGTCACTGGTCGCTGTTAAAATATGGAAGCCATCACAGGGATAAATTCTTTTAATTCGGAAAATTTGACGGGGCTGAAAGCGATCGAATTTTTCTGGTGTATGCTCTTTCAACAGTTCTGCAAGCGCTAATCTTCTGCGTCTTCTTCCACCCAGATTTTACCGTTTTGAATCTGGAGGTATAAGATAATGTGTTGTACTCGTTTTTTACCATCCCAACCACAACGCAGCCACAGGTATTACCTGCAAACTTGTTTCGATTGGCTTCCGGAAGATACTCCTGGAGTAAGCGGTTCCCAGACAAAGCAAAACAGCAATTCCAAGCGGAGTCAAAAACCATTAAGTCTGTTTCCCAGAATGATCGCAAAACTCTTCGGTCTACTGAAGGTATTTAAAGGCTACATTTAACCAGTTTGGACACCAAAGCAGAGAACCCCACAACACAAGAAAACAAACCTACTACCCAACCCCTGCGTGATGTCAACGTATAAACTATACTAGCAGCTGGTAAATGCCCTTCTGGGGCATTTATGTTAAAGTTCAGATCCGAGTAGAATAACCAATCGTCATTCACACGCCAACTGATGCGATCGCAAAACTTGCACCATGTTTCATAATCACCATCAGGTTGATCGGCTACGCTTTCCCAAATGTGCTGTTGCACACTAAAGCCGAAACGCCCATTGCTGTACTTCAGCCAAAGCAGGTCGATGGTGCAAAGCTCAATACAGGGAAATTTATTGATAGATTCAATATTTAGCCAGCCTTCTTTTTCTCGTCTTGCAACTTTTAACATTATGGCAAGAGTTTCCCAATCTGCTTCTTTCCAATTGCCAGCTACTAAGAAATCGCGCAACCGCTTGTAACTTATTCCCCCTTCTGAATAAAACTTAGTAGATCGATCAATATAATCACTGTGTATCAGTTGATTCTTAAAATTTTCTAAATCTTTATTGAGTATGGGAATACTAGAGTTTTGTTGGATTTCAGACTGAGAACATAGCCCTTTACCCAGCAAACCTTTTTTACTTAGCCCTTGTTGTATCAAATAAGGAGAACTAACTTCCCCATTTTTTTGCAAATAAACAAATTGGGGGATGAAGTTTGATTTAGAATCCAAATTTGCTGCTTTAAGATGAGCAATTCTTTGGATTGCCTGGATTTTATCTGTATTTGGAGCAGAAGCTGCTGCATTCAACTGCATCCAAAGTTGCTCTGCCAGTTCAAGATTACCGCTAACTTCAGCTTGGAAAGCATCGATTTTCAGAGTATTAATCTCATGTAAATTTGCGTATTTTGATCTAATAATTAAACTCGATTTATTTATATTTTCAGCATTAGTATAAGGTGTTTGCTTAGAATTGTGATATTGGCTAACAAGTTGTGGGACCCGAAAACTGAGATACTGGTTCAACCGCCCAACTGTAGCGCATTGACCTTGAGTACCTAAACCTTCTAATAGAGCATAGGTAAAGGCACCTGTTTGTAATTTTTCAATTTCATAAGAGTATTCATCAGGGCTACAGGAAAAAATGCTGACTATTCCGGTTTGATTTGCTATTTTTTGTGTTTGTCGGCCAATTTCTTCTTCATTTTGCTTGTTTTGCTGGTGGCAAGCATCTAAAATAAGGACAATATTATTAGTTCCGCTACGGCGCAAGCATTCGATAATATAATTAATAGAAATTGCTGTGTTTTCAATATCTTCTGGATTACCATCAGAGGGCATGAGATAATCAAGATTGGCGTGTAATATTCCATGACCACTGAAAAAAAACCAAAAATTATCTCCTAGTTCTAAAAAGGGGGTTTCAGATAATTGTTGCAAAAATTGTAGCAAGTTAGCACGGTAAGGACGATTTACAGTTCTACCGTGTGTAAATGAATTATCGGAGAATAAAAAGACCTGCTCAAAACCAGCCTCATGAAGGAGGAAATCCCGCATTAATTGTGCATCTCGCTCGGCGTATTTGAGCGGTTGTAGAAAATCGTACTGATTGATACCAATCACCAATGCCCAGTTTTTTATCATTTCAGTTTTTTTGTGCTTCTCTTTGTATTTAAATGGCAATAACTCATAGTCTCTGACAAATCGCCAACAGACCATCAATTAACCGAAAGTTTGCTCCACAATCCAAGGTTTTTTGAGTAGGACAAAGCCCTTGGGGGTAGCTATTTACATCAATGCCTTGTCAAAAAGGAGATTGATTTTATCATAAGAACTTGCAGATTCTGGTTGTTTGACTACATCTCTGACAAAATCAAAGGGTTTCTCGCCCCCCACGCTCATTTATATGGCACATATAAACCAGTGGTACGCACCATCTGGAGGTTTAAAGCTCCCACCAAATGCAGTTCCTGTTAAGCGTTAAGCGTTCCCTTTTACAAGTCAAATAGGATTCCGATATAAGTTTATAAGTTTTCAACCTCGATCATTAAATCATTATAAACTCTTTCATTTATTTCTATACAACTTTTAATATTTTCTGCAGTAGTTATTATAAAGCCTAAACGCATTGAAAACTCTTTGGGTGGGAGTAAAAGTAAATCTCCAGTTTTAACTTCCCAACTTACTTGCTGTACGCCGTCCCATGTAAATACAATGGGGTCAACTGATACTTTTTTAACACGTACATCATTGTTGGGATAAATAAATCTTATTAAAGATGCTTTATTCCTTGTCGGGATTAGATTTGGTTCCACTCCAACTGCTATATCTGCGGCAGCTAATGAGAGATCAATCCCAGTAGAAAGATAAACTAAATAAGGTATTAAATCACCTCCAAGCCTTGCACCTAACTCTATTAATCGTGGTCCTTTCTTAGTTAGTCGTACTTCAGTATGGGTAACACCCATATCTACTTCTAATGCATGGTGTGCGTTAATAACTAGTTCTTCAATAAGCTGTTTCTGTTCAAGAAATTCACTTTGAGAAACTTGGTGTCCAATTTCCTCAAAATATGGATAAAATCCGATTTCTTTTCGCGTAATTGCAACAATAGATACATGACCTTCAGTAACTACACTTTCCACACTATACTCTGGACCATCTAAATATTCTTCTAATAAAATTACTTGCTTCTTTGAAAATCTAGGATTGGTTGCAGAAGTGGCAATTCTATATGATTCATGCAAATCTTTTTCAGTCTCTACTTTGACAACACCTATACTGCTAGCCATTTTTGCAGGTTTTAAAACAATTGGAAAACTAATTTTATTTGCATAAAAAATAGCTTCTTCTTCTGAGTTAACTATATAGCTACTACATGAAGAAATATTTAATTTATTGAAGGCTTCCCGCATTAAATATTTATCACGACAAGATTTAGCCGAATTTACACTTATATATTTTAGGTTTAATTCTCTTGCCACTAAGGCAGTAAGTTCAATTGAAGGTTCTTCATAAGTTAAGATTCCATCTATCTTATGTTTCGTTTGAAGATATTTGGCTGCTTCAATCACTTCTTTCTCATCCATCATGTTTGCTAAAGCAAAGTCATGCACATAAGATTTTTGCCATGTTGGCTCATCTTGTTGTATTAATAAAATTGAATATTTTTTGGCTATTGAGGAAATTGAATATTCTCGATAAACTTGTGAACCACTTCCTATCATCAATAACTTCATCATAATTTTTCTCCTTAATTATTTAACTTTTCGTCTTTAATTTTGATATTGAATAAGACCATTATAATTAATTTTGAAAACATAAAATGAAAAAATATTTTTATTATAAAAACTTTAGATTTTATGTTTTCTAGAAGTAGGTTCAAACTGCCATTTGCACGGATTTATAATATTATAATCTACTTTCCTTAAAATTCAACTGAACTTTTGCTTGGGCTAAATCTTAAATAGACAAGACCTGAAAGTAGTGCTAAAACTCCTGACAATATAAAAGCTGCAACAAAATTCGAGCTTTCTAATAAACCTCCATATACTTTAGCTAATACTGCACTTCCTAAATAGAACCCAATTTCTCTGTAGCTTGACATTACAGACCTGTCTTGATAACTAACAGTTGATACAGAAAGAATATCAAGATATGGCATTTGACAGTAATGTAATCCTTGCCTGAATAAGTATAAGAACATAAATAACATTGGTTCGTTAGTTATGCCTGCACAAACTAGTAATGGTACTGATAACAACATCGCATATGAACCTGCTCTTTCATTACTGAAATAATTTGCAATTATAGGAGCTAATGCCGCTCCTATAAAGCTAACAATTTTTTCTATAAAAATTAAATAACTCATCATAGACGTATCAAATCCCCAATGCGATTGAAGAATTATATTGATAAAACGCATTGCCAGAGTTGCTGAACCTCCAACAAGAAATGCTAAAGTTGCTATTTTGATCATTGGAGCTTTAGGAAATACGTTGGTTAATTTATCCTTTCCTCCAGTTGATTCATATTTAAATTTAATGAAATATCGTATTACACCGATAAGTGTGCAGAATATGCCTGAAATAAAAAGTGTTAATTGATATTGAGAAAAGTATTTACTTGTTAACCAATAAGGTAGTTGACCTCCCAGTAAAGTTCCCACTCCATCCCAAAATAAATAGGTGACGTATATAAAACTGAATAATTGTGTTCTTTTTTCGTCTGAAACCTCACCTGCAATGGTTGATGATTCTGTTGTGAACATTATTATCCCTCCCAAGGCATTTAATGCTTGTAGGAATCCTAAGATGTACAAATTAGTAAACCATGGAATTAAAAGCATTGTTATACCAAAAAGAAAAGAACCTCCAACTAAAAACCAACGACGACCATAACGATCCGCAAGCAGCCCTGAAGGAACAGAAGTTATACTCATTACGATAAAATTTATTAAGTATAAAGTTCCTATATCATCTGAGTTTATTCCTATATCCAGTAAATGCAAGTTATAAACCAGTTCATAAATACCAGTACCTACTCCAAAAAATATACAACTCAGTAAATAAAGTTTTACATTTTTAGGAAATTGTAATATTTGTTGTAATTTCATTCAGCTAATTACCTAATTTCTCTTTTTTTGGCTTCAATTAAAGTGCTTTATTGACAGTAGTTATTTCTTGTGTAAGAAACAACGAAAATTGAGCTGCGCTCGCGTACTATGCATAAGCTAACTTAACCGCAGATATAGCAATCCGAATGGAAATGTGAGAAAGACGTAGATTAAAAGTATATATTTATAAGCTTTTCAGCGTTTTTTCTCACAATTGATTTAGAATGACTATAGCTATCTTCCAATTACTTTATGGTCAGTTTGGATCTGATAAATTGCCTGAACAAATGCGGCAACGAGTGGTGGAAGCAGATGAACAAGGGCGATACGCTCTGGTTGAAACAATGTTGCTACAAAGAACGGGTGATTATCTAGTTCCACAGCACGAACTTCGCTAGAGCTATCGTATGCACTGACGCGAAGTGCTCCCGAAAGCAGTCTCTCTTGAAATGCAGGGTTCAGTCCAAAACGGCACCTGTAGCTCTCTACGGCTTCTTCCCGTTCATAAGCAACAGCAATCCGAGACCCCGATCGAAAACGTACTAAAGAGGATGTTTCAACGAGCTCGCATGCTAACGGCGAAATTACCAGTCGTAACCCGTCAGGTGCAGTTTCGGCATGATCCGCATCGTCCCAACCTAAAACATTCCTAGCGTACTCTATGATGGCGTGCTGAAACCCGCCGCATGTGCCTAGAAATGGAAGTTTTTGCTCACGCGCATATTTGATAGCTAGCAATGCTCCTTTCATGCTTCGATATGGGCTGGCTGGGACGCACCAAAGCCCATCAAAGTCTGCAACCCGTGAAGTATTGACGATCTCTTCTGTTGGCACCCATACGGGGTTAATCTCCGCTGCCACGGAGGCTGCGGCAAGTTCTAATGCAATAGGTATTGCACGATGTGCTGGCACGGTTGCATCGTAATTACCTATAAGCGCAATACGAATCTTAATTCCCATAAATTTATGTCAATGTTTATCTGAGCTGAGTAATGATTTTTGTGCAAGGGGTAAACTATTTTCCAAGTTATTAATTATTAGGTAGGCAGTATCCTTAAGTTTATTTTGCTCTTCACAAACCAAGTAAGCTTGCCCTGCATAATTAAGTACCCCAGTTTCAAAGTCATAAATTGGAAATGCTGAATCTTGAGAAATTGACTGGGACATTAATATCTCTACCGTTCCCTGACCATGAGTCAATGTATTCCAATCCACGGAATCGATTTTGAACACCCGGTTACTGTTCCAAGGTTGCCCGCTAGTGTTACAACCAATTAATGCAACCGACGCAGCACCGCATTTAGGTTTGGCAGATTCAAATTGTGGAATTTCGCATGCTTCATTCAGGAGAATGCTAAAGAACAAATCAACAAAATTAAACCCATAGACATCGTACAGTTCCTTGGCAATCCCAACTCCGCCCATTCTAGCAGCTGTTTCCAAGAACGAAACTTCATTGTTGGCCATTAGCTTCAACTCTGTGTGAGTGGCACAATTCTCCAATTCGAGTGCATTTATTGCCTGTGTCACCAAAGCCACAATCTTGGCTTTTTTATCATCTGTTAATATGCATGGAGCCAAATTTCCAAGTTCGGTAAAGGGAGGTACAGTTTTTAATCTACCTGTCATGGCCAAAGGATAATAAATTCCATCCCTTACCAAGCCTTCAACACTTACAAAATCTCCGTAGTCTGGCTCATTATACCACGAATCTGTTGTTGATTTAATGATTTCTTCTGCAATCAACATTGGGAATTTTGAATCTTCTGAAAATTCATGGTCGCCAGTTTTTCGCGCCATCTCGATGACTTCGATTATTTTCTGTATGTAAAATTCGGTTTCTTCATGTCGCTCCACTTTTTGCATAGCGATCGACCCCGCACCATAAGCGACTTTAATAATGAAGGGAGTAGTAAGTTCCTTTGTCTTTGTAATATCTGAAAGGTTTTTGATAGCACAGAATTTAGGCTGAGGTATGCCGAATTCAGCCCATCGCTCACGCATTAATACCTTATTACGAGCCAAATCTACGTTTTTACCAACCCCTCTAACTCCGATCTTTTCAGCTATTTCCGACACATCTTTTAAAATGAATTCAGCAAATGTGAATAAAGCCTCTGGCGATAGTGCAACCGCTCTTTGGTAAACACATTGTAAAGCTTCACTTGGTGTAAGATTGCTAAAATCTTCAACTAGTTGGCTATATCTTTCAATAATCTTTCTATTGTATGGAGAAGCAGCGCTAACAATGAAAGTGTAAATATCGCCCCTTTGCGCTAATTTTGGATAAAAATAGTCAACTGGAGGACCACCTATTGAATAAACATAAACTATCTTTTTCTTCATTGTTTCCTAAGTTTTGAATTTTACTCATTGAGGTATGCCTCTCAAACTTAGCAATTCTTTTAAAGAATTAGACAAAATGTAACTAACTTTTTAGTAAGTCTGGCTTTTGTTAAGAGGCAAAATAGTTTTGCTACCACCTGCTAACACCAGAAAATGCAGAATGTGTTTCCATAAACAAATCCATCAATTCCGGTTAGCTTACAGTAGTTATAGAGGTCGCTTGTCCGATTGATAAATCCGGTGCCATTGAAGTTTAAAGATGTATTACATAAGACACCAACGCCAGATATCTCTTTTACGTTCTGAAGAAGCTTATGCATTATTGGATTCTGTTGCTGATTAACGGTCTGCACTCTCGCGGTATTATCAACGTGAGTAATTGCTTGCAGATCGGTATTAATAACTTTTTGGAAATATAGCATGTAAGGCGAAGAACCCTGCCAGTCAAAATGTACAGATACATCTTCTTCCAAACAAATTGGCGCAATAGGTCTAAATCCTTCGCGTCGCTTAATTCGGTTAAGACGATTCTTTGTATCTATAGAGAATGGAGAAGCAAGAATCGAACGGTTACCCAGTGCCCTGGGGCCAATTTCACACTTACCCTGCGTCCAAGCAACGATATTTCCAGCGTTTATGAATTTGGCAACCTCAGTCAGATCTAGTGTCTGAACTTTAACATCAGGCATGGCAACAGTGTCTTCAACAAACTCCTGACCACAGTATACAGACCATTCGACTTTGGCATTACCGGTAAACTCTCTCATTGCATCAATAGCTGTCCCTATAGCCGACCCTGTATCATTGGTACAAGGCGGGACAAATACATCCGAGAATAAGCCTGTATTTTTCCACATGGTGTTCCAGTCGCAGTTGAGACCACAACCTCCAACAACCAACAAAGGATAACCTTTTGTTAGATGTTCCTTTGCATATGAGTAGAAGCGATCAAACAAGCTGTTAGAGAACCGCTTAGCAAGTTGGGTAAACTCCGGAGTTTCAAGACCAATATTGTAATAGGGAGACCACTTTACATCCTCTTTGCTCAGACTCAAAAGAATGCTATCTCGATTTAGTAAGAACTCGGTAATTTCTTTCTCGTCAGGGGTCAGAATGCCAGATTCACCATAGGCACACAAGGCCATAAGCTTTCCTGGATCTTCAAATCTAAGCTTTCCCTTCGGTAAATTGAAGGTTGGATCGGCCAGCGCATATAAGAAAGCATACTTGTTTCCTGGCGTTTTCATTACCGTACCGACATGAGATATATTCAATTTTTCGTCAATTTCATAAAAATCACCAAGGGCACCTTCCCATATCAAGATATAACAGGGCTGACCTTGCTCAAAAGGTGATAGTCCATAGGCACACCAGATATGCGAGCGCTCATGGCTGTTACTAAAGTACTGAACTTCCGTCCCGAAGAATTTGAGCGCTCCTGTTTGAACGGTATTGCTGTCGATCCCATAGTATCCGGCACCAATCGGGGCACTTTCATCAAAGCCGTTCTTGCTCCAACCACTTATTGCTAGAACATCGGGAATATCCGGTGCAATTGCTGCGGTTTCCATTAATAGATTTGGATTTAAGGAGTCGTAACGAGGGAAACTGTCTTTCTCTGGTTCGTAAGACCACTCCAACCTCTTAGAATCGGTGTCAAGAAAAGCGATCGCCCCGTCGTGTCCGGGTTTCATTGAAAATATCTTCATGAATTTCCTTTTTTACCCAATGTGTATCAAGTGCTTACAAGTGAAGACCCTTTGGAACAACTAGAAAAAGTTGACCCGTGTAGTTTGTCAGGGGTGGTTATGGATGTAGACCTTACCCCCAACTCTTGCAATTAATATTTAAAGAAAGAACTGTCGAGATACCTAACCCATTACCTGAGAGGATAGATTGAGCTCTGTTCCTTTTTTTTCTTTCCAAAAATCTTTTGAAAGAGACGACGAATTTTGTTAAACCCGCCTTTTGAGCCATTATTATTGATTGGCTGGTTTTGGTCTTGCTCAGTTTTCATTGGAACCTCTTAATTTTCTATTACGTAATCTGGTTGCTGCAACACTTTTTTGTGGATTATGTTTGCGACTTCATCGTATCCTTCGTCATTAAAATGTACTCTATCAACAAACAAGTAATCACTAATTTTCTGGGAATCCCTCAAAAGCAAATTCATGTCTTCAAATTGAATTTCGCGAGACACGCAACTAGTGCGTATTGCATCTACAAATATTTCATGAATTTCCTTACTCAGGATGTTTTTAAACAATCGCCAGAAGTTATTTGGGCAACTATCAATAGCATGGAATATCTCCTCTTCATTTGGAGTAAGATAATCCCTTGTCCAATAAGACATCGGCTGTAAAATGAAGATAAGCCTTGCATTAAATGGTGCGATAACTTGTTGCCATTGATACAGAGCATTTGACACTGCAAATGCTGCACGTTGAACTCGTTCCTGAGTATTAGTACTATCATCCGTAATGATTTTATCAGCGATATTTTCTTGGTTCACAAGGCTGCTGATATAACTTTTCAATTGCCTCAACGGGTTTTTGTTCCTATTATCAAGGTCGGAGGCATAGGTTTTTATGCGTTGCTTCAAGTCATCATTGTACTTATCCATGTAGTGATTATACTCAAAGGAATAATAATAACGCCCATGATCGCTGGTGAGGTTATCAGGTAAGCCTTCAAGGGTAAGGGTGTTTATACCACTGAATACAACTACATTATTTATGTGTTGAAATCTGTGTTGATGCATAAGAAACAAAATTATTTCTTGAGTCGCATTATATCCCCGTCCGCTAAAATTTAGCCAAGGCTCTTGAGTGTACTCCGCTAAACGTGAGGATATAGTATTAGCATCAGACGTTGCTCCCGTGCCTAAGGTTGTAGAGCCTCCTACCAAAAGGTTGACAGGACGATCTGTTGGCATGTTAGCAACACTAATTTTTGCACCCCCAAATGTACTGTTCCGGAAGCCAAAGGAATCGGTACTAATGACTTCAGATTGATAATTTTTGTGGTGAAAGAACATTGTATAAGGAAGCCACCTTACCCCAAGGTACATGAACTCGTCATATTCTCTAATTTGTGGCGTGAGGCGATACACTTCTCGAACGGCTTCTTCGTGGGATAATTTTTTTCGTTCCATATGTTTTTCTTTTCTAAAGAATAAAGACTATCATCTGCTTCAATTTGACTAATGCTACATCATATTCTTATTATTTCAATAATTGTCGTTTAATTTATTGATTAAATCTTAAAATACCATATCTGTCATCAACAAATTCTCTATAAACAAAAGTTTATCATATATTAAGTTTAATTCTACAAATTTATTCTTGTATTCTAATGACATTTGTGAAAATACTCCTCTATTAATATTGAATTACTGGATGTTGTCAGTGGCTTATTTTTATTGGTACCTCTTTGCTGGAATAAATACGTATATGTTCAGATTTTGAGTTCTGTGCGAGCATGATGCTTAGTTATCTTGCTTATGGTTATGTCTTTATTAAAAGTGGGAAGGTCATGATATCTAAAATAGCTATTCAATTTATCCTTTTTTTTGAGATAAAGTGGATCGAAAATAATACTGTTTAGCAAGCCCAAAGGCCAAAACACTAATAAAAAGATGATGGAGAAGATTAAAGTAGACAGAGTTTTGTAGAAAATACCAATCATAAGAAAATGAACCTTTCTAATTTATTAACTAACAGAACAGTACAAGTATTACACTTAACTAAACATAAATTCGTTGAACTAATCCAATACGAATTCTGTTCGCCAATCTTTTGTTTCACTCCAAGCAGGTTGATTGCTCTTACACAACAAATATCTGCCAATCACCAAATAGTCCATTTGAGTTCGCATGAAGCAAGCATATGCATTGCTGGGGCTTTCAACAATAGGCTCACCCCTTACGTTGAACGAAGTATTTACGAGGACAGGACAGTTTGTGCGTAAATAGAATTCGTGTATCAGATTGTAGAAACGTGGATTAGAAGTCCGGTTTACAGTCTGCACGCGTGCAGAATAATCAACATGTGTGACAGCTGGTATTGTAGACCTCACGCATTTGAGTTTGTCTATACCTGAGAGTTGTTTTTCGTTCTCGGGTGGCACAATTCTATGATTGTCGTGAACGTTAACAACAAATAACATATATGGGCTTGGTCGATCCAAATCAAACCACTCATGGGCATATTCTTCTAATACAGCTGGCGCAAATGGACGAAAAGATTCTCGATTTTTTATCTTAAGGTTCATCACACTCTGCATCCTTGGGCTCCTTGAATCACCAATGATTGAGCGTGCGCCTAGTGCGCGAGGTCCAAATTCCATCCTGCCCTGAAACCATCCTATTACGCTCCCTTGAACCAGGAGATCTGCTACAATACCGCACAGTTCTTCATCTTTCAACTTGGTATATACAGCGCCATGTTGACGAAGTTGCGTTTCAATTTCGGCATCATCATATGAAGAACCTAATAAAGAGCCTTTCATGCGATCTTCACCAAGCTGAACTCTGTTTGTCTTCGTTCTGCTTTGCCAGCCCGCAAAGGCTGCGCCCAATGCGCCACCACTATCCCCAGACGCTGGTTGAACCCATATTGAATCGAAGATGTTAGCTTTTAATAGCTTCCCATTAGCAACGCAGTTTAACGCCACGCCACCTGCAAGGCAGAGATTATTAACGCCAATCTGCCGCCGTAAGGATTTTGCTAATAGAATAACCACATCCTCAAGAACACACTGAACAGAAGCTGCAAGATCGAACTCCCTCTGGGTAATCGTGCTTTCCGGCTCGCGCCTAGGCCCACCGAATAACTCGTCAAATTGATCGCCGATCATGCAGTTTCCTGTTGCATAGTCAAAGTAATCCATATTCAACCAGAAGCTACCATCGGGTTTTACGTCTATGAGATTATCCACGATTTGCTGGTAGTAAGAAGGTTTGCCATAGGGTGCTAGCCCCATAAGCTTGTACTCTCCAGAGTCAACTTTAAAGCCACAAAAATAGGTAAACGCCGAATAAAGCAAACCGAGAGAGTGTGGAAAATGAATTTCCCATACTAAAGAAAGTTTATTTCCGTTACCAAACCATGCTGATGTAGTTGCCCATTCGCCTACTCCGTCAAGACAAAGTACAGCTGCTTCTTCGTAAGGGCTGGCGAAAAACGCTGAGGATGCGTGAGATTTGTGATGATCTATATATTCAATCTTCGGTAACTTCTGTATTCCTGGGAAATGAGATGCCAATTCAAGGTTGAGAGTGCGCTTTACGTGAGCCTTCTTCATTAACCATGCAGGCATTTCTGATACGAACGATCTATAACCCTTTAAGCCAAAATTGAAATAAGTTGAAGTAATTCGGCTTAACTTCTTGTATGGATTTTCGTAGTAAAAAATGGTATCGATGCTGTCTAAGTCTATACCTGCTTCACGTAGGCAAAACTTTATGGCGTTAACTGGAAATCGACTGTCCTGTTTTACTCTGCTGAAGCGCTCTTCTTGGGCAGCAGCAATTAACTCACCATCTAACAATAATGCTGCTGCACTATCATGATAGTAGGCAGATAAACCTAATGTGTAACAAGCCATCTGAAACTCCCTTAACTTAAAATAGGCAATTTAGTAAGTTGATACGAGTAATTTTTCCGACGAGCGAATATATTCCATGTTTGAGGTGGTGGATTTAAGGCGCGATATCCGATCCAGATGCGTTCCCAATGTTCGCGGATTACTACCTCGTCATTTGACTGAAGAATATCGTCCATGTAATACTCAATCGCATTTAACGCCATTGCAGAGTGACCAGTAGATACGTTGTCTATAGTGTTATGGAGATCGACAAAAAGCGTGTTATAGCCGTAGTAACGAAGTTCATCTCTCGCTGTACGATACGCTCCACCCACACCCGACAATTCCATAGCAAGATTCAGCCCTAACGTTTCCGCTAAAAAGCGCCGTGGGAATAGTGAGATAGCAAGCCAAAAAACGGGCACCTTAAATGCATTATCATCAAAGCCATGCCAGTAAGCAAAATCCAGGCTTTTAAAATCCGGTAAGTTAATACCCATCTGTTGGATTAATGCTCGATAAATATTCGGATGATTTAGAAGAGGATCTCCATTACCTACTTCATCTGAATAGATAGTGTATAGAATAGTACCGATTTTTGTATCTACAAGTCCTGGGCTACACCAGTTTTGCAACCATGCTCCATCAATCAGAATCATAGGGCATAACTGCACTGCCTCTTTGATAACTTGCTCCCGTGGCTTTTCAATTTCCTTGAACGACTGAGAATAAGATTCAACTTGTGACTGTGCCTTTGCATTAAACCAGTCGCGCAGCTTTTGATGAGTATAGTTTTGGAACGGAATAGCTCTTGTTCCTCGAAACATATTAACTGAGCTTTGTGTGAGCCAATTAGTAACCAATTCCAGCGCACGGAAACGAATGTCTGGATAATGTTCTATGTTAATTAATTGATAGTACATATCTCTATCAGACAAGGGTTTGGTATTATGCACTAGTCTTCTCCCCAAAGCCTTTAGTGCTGTGAAACCTGAGTAAGTCCGTTTGGAATTTACGATAATTTCATCTTTCTTTATTTCTTGTTTATTACTACATTTAGCCGGGGCTTCTTGTGGCAATGACTTTACCCATTCATTAATAATTTCAATTTCTATAGGCGAAAACACACGAAACATCGGCCCACCAAATTTAACCAAGCTGGTTAACAGGGCGCTCTTTTCAGGGTTTCCAGGGGATACCCATTGTGATTTACCTAGCGTGTCAACGAATATTTCGGCATTATCAGCGATCGCGGCGTCGAAGTTAACTCCATTTAGCTTGATTCGGCTATGATAACCAACAGCATATTTTGCCTTCTGTTTTACCAGGCGAATCATTTTTTCGCGGGGACTAAGGTAGCCTTCTTGAAGGTGGTGTATTAAACTTGAAGACCATTCAGTTAAAAGTCGATAAGATGTGTAAATACCGTCATAAATTCGACAACAGATTTGTTCCAGAGTTTGCTTTCTCTTTGATTGCTCAAGGCTATCAAATGTTGAAAGATAGATTTCAATTGCCTGACGTGCTTTTTCGACAAGGTTATTGCTGCTACATTGGGATGCTCTTACCTTGTAATATGTAGTCAATCCACCATGATGTGCGATATAGGGCTCCAGTTTCTGAACAAGCCCTGGTATGGGAAATATAGCGTCAAAGAGTGTAGCACCAAGAATTTCTGGGCACATCTCCTCGGTAAATAGGGAAAGACTCAGACGATAGGCTGGCAACTTCCACGACTCAGGAAGAATATCTGTGAACGCTGAGAAACTCGTTGATAAGATTGTTGGCAGCCGCACACCAATACTTTCAAGCATTTGTCTAAATAAGACATTTTGATTTCTGTTGATATTCCCATTGCCAACTTGTACTCCATGAATGAAGTGTAGAGCACTCGCTACCACTTCATGGCAGTTAGATGCATTTGACGAATTCTGAAGCTGGCATCCGCTCAAAAGACCTTGAGGGGCAAATTGTGTTAAAATGAAATCAATTACACTTAAATTCACGTCAATAATCAATGCATCCTCTTTTAATGCAGAAGTCTTCTCTACAAATAAAAGAGAAACCTCTCTAGCACTTAATGTATCAAGATCGTATTCAGTAGTATCTACTATAGAAGTTGGAACGTCGCTGGAAACGCTCAAATATCTGTTGCAAAATCTTCCAGCTTTTTCAGCTACACTGTAAAAATTATGCTCTATATTATCTATATTTAGTATTTGATTGCAAAGCTGACTTGCTTCGGTTTCTATTACAGGTGAGTCAGAATTTAAAGAGGCAAGACGCAAATCATGCTGTTGATTAAGGTTATAGCAAATCTCTTTATTCATAGATTCTTGAAGACTCCGTAAAAACTATATTCAAAGCTGAGATTTATCTAAAATAAAATTTTAAAAATAGCAATCAATAACATATTATGAATTATATTGCTTAATAGTAGATAAGATTAAGAAAAGATCAATTTTTTTCCTGCTGAACTTAGATAGACACAAATAAATCCAAGTATGTAACGTAAGGTGAATGAGACTATAACCCCTTCCCTCTGCTTTACTCCAAAAATAAATTTTTACGCCCACCTTATCTGACTTGAAAAAGTTGGGGATTAGGGAAGTTAGGGAAGAATTTTTCACGTGTTTTGGTATACGCACTTCATGGTGGCTATTTAAATGCTTCTGTGTTGATTATATTAAACTCAATCAAAGCTTAGTAGTACACGTAGGGGTAATATCAAATTTTTAAGATTATGTTAGAGTTCTACATTCTGCAGGTAAGTGAGGAAATTGAGAAGATTTATTACGCGTGTTTCATCCCTTTGACACCAAATCCCCATCATATGTCCGCAAGGCGGGACAAAAACAGGTGTTCCATCTTGACGCAGGAGGAGTTTCGTTAAACCGAATGGCGCGAAGAAAACCTAAAAAGGGGCTGACACGGTGACGCGGTGACGCGGTGACGCGGGGAAAATTCCATCTCCGCGTCCCCGTTTCTCCCCTCTCCGCGTCAGTCTGAACCCTTAACTTAGTGCCATTCGGTTTAAAACCCCATACACATTGGGTTGCTCGTTTTGAGTTGGGGTCAGAATCCACATATAAAAACAAAACTTCTTCCTTCTTTCTTTTTTCTTCTTCCTTCGTTCAATAAATTCCCCGCTGTTAAGCTAGGGTAAACTTTCAGTATAGCGGACGATCAAACTTCTGTCTTCTTCATCTTAAAATAATGAGTGAACTGGAAGTATTTAGTCACTAAGAAGCATATCTACAAATTATAAAAAAGATGAAAAGATAATGTTTATTAAAACTTTTTTTTTGTGAAAATTTCACTAAGTTCTTATTATTACTTAAAATTTATTTAAAAACTACTGCTATATTTATTCTGGAAAAACACATTTTAACAGGGAATGGGGAACAGAGAATCCCCATGAAAAACCAGGGTATTTACATTCTCAAGAAGTTTGATTTTATACAAGTTATTAACTGGAAAACTTGAACATGACAAGAATCAGCAGACGTGAAGCACTGAGAATTGCATCGCTTGCAGTGGGTACTGTTTTGCTTCCCATAGGATTTCAATATCGAGGATACACTCAAGTAGTCAATGGACGCGTGCCATTTACACTTCCCTTTCGTACACCACCAGTATTGAATCCAGTGCGTAGCGATGCAACAACTGATTACTACCAAATCACAATGCGGACGGCTCCAGTACAGATTTTACCAGGGCCAACTACGGAGATTTGGGGCTATAACGGTCAATTTCCCGGACCCACCATTAAACAGCAGCAAAATCGGATATCAGTTGTACGGTTTATCAATAATCTTGATGTAAATACATCTGTGCATCTGCATGGAATGCAATCTTCACCTCAACACGACGGCTACGCTACAGATCCCATTCCTCCAAGACATTACAAGGATTACATCTATGCCAACCCCTCTGCTGCTGTTTTGTGGTACCACGATCACACGCTTGCTCAGACTACTCGAAATGTGTATATGGGCTTAGCTGGAATGTATATAGTCGAAAATGATGACGAACGAGCGCTGTCACTTCCTAATGGGGATTATGATGTACCTCTCATTATTCAGGATAGGCAACTCGCGCCTGATGGTTCACTCATTTTGGACGATCAAAATCGGACTCATGTGATGGGCGACTTAATACTCGTTAATGGCGTACCTTGGCCTCGCATGGAAGTGGCTAATCGCAAGTACCGTTTCCGAGTCTTAAACGCATCAGTTTCCCGCTCTTATAGACTTGCTCTCAGTACGGGTGATAACTTGATTGTGATTGGTACTGATGGTGGATTAATATCTGCACCAGTCAATACTCTAGACCTCCGTCTTGCAGCAGGAGAACGGTATGACTTTATTATCGATTTTTCCAGATATCCTATAGGGACTCAGGTAGAACTACAAAATCTTCCACTACCAGATAATGATTATTTTCCCAATATAGAAAGAATCATGCGTTTTGATGTAGTGCGATCTGAAGTAGATAATAGCGTTGTTCCTAGCACACTACGCACTATTGAATTGCTTCCTGAATCTGCTGCTGTGCGAACCCGCGACTTCCTTCTGGATCAGATTAATGGAATGTGGGTGATCAACGGTAACGGGTGGGACTCAAATCGAATTGACGCCAATCCACAATTAGAAGAAATAGAAATTTGGAGGTTTCTCCACCCTGTAGGTGCGGGAGTTCATCCCATGCACCTTCACGCCGTTAAGGCTCAAATACTCGATCGCAATGGTCAACCACCTTTGCCTTATGAGCGTGGCTGGAAAGATGTCTTCTACGTTGGTGAAAACGAGACAGTACGGGTCATTGGGAGATTTAGAGCCGATGCGGGTAAGTATATGTACCATTGCCACAACATGGTTCACGAAGACTTCGACATGATGGGTCAGTTTGAAGTGGGACTAGGTGGGATAGATCCAGTGTCAGCTCCAGCAAGACCTCTTCCAGCACCACCGCTTTAACAAGTTAAAAGGCAAAAGAAACAAGATTCTGTTTTTACTTTTGATTTTTAACTTGATATTTACAATATTGAGCAAAAATCTTTTTTGTCTTTTCTATAAATAAATTTAGGGGCTTCTGACCTGTTTCTTTTATTCCAAGACCATTTGACAGTTATTCAGGGGTGCATTCGATTGACCGAGGATTGACTTTGCTCTACACTCCATTTGTAACAAACACGCATGCAGCCAACTGAAATACAAAAGCTTGATGTACACAATCGTTTTGGCATCACAACACAGCAGAATCAGCCCAGCAGTGTCACTTCTAAAACTTTAGTATTCATTGATACATCAGTCGCAGACTATCAAACACTCATGTCTGGAGTAGAAAGTGACGCGCAAGTGATACTCCTACACCCAGAATGGGATGGTGTCGAGCAAATTACCACTGTACTAGAACGAGCAGACCTTACCACTGTACACATAGTTTCCCACGGTTCACCAGGATGTCTGTATTTGGGCAACAGCTGCTTGAACTTGGAAACCCTAGAATTCTATGCCAGCCTACTAGCACGATGGTTTCCAAAGGAAGAGCAGTCGCATGATTCTACTCCCTCGTTGTTGCTTTACGGCTGCAATGTTGCAGCAACAGACATCGGAGCCGAATTCATCACCAAATTGCGCCAGAAAACAGGAGCACAGATAGCGGCTTCCAAAACCCCCACAGGTAACCCGGCTTTAGGCGGTCATTGGAAACTGGAAGTTACAACGGGGAGGATGACAACATCCTTGGTATTTTCAGTTGCAACTCAAGAGGCATATACTGGATTATTAAATGCCAACCGCGTCTCCGTAGGTCTGGGAGGTAACCAGGGGAATAACAACTCCTTCAGCCCAGATATCTCAGCAGACGGGCGTTATATAGCTTTTCGGTCTGATGCTAGCAATTTAGTAGCAAGTGACACGAACAACTTCAGTGACATTTTTGTCTACGATACTCAGACAGGCACCACTAGAGGCGTTTCCGTAGGTCTAAATGGCATTGAGGGGAATAACCCTGCCAATGGGAGTCCCAGTATCTCAGCTTCAGGACGCTATGTGGCATTTGAGTCATATGCCAGCAACCTGGTACAAAATGACACAAACAACTTCAGCGACATTTTCGTCTACGATACTTTAACAGGAAGCACCGAACGCGTTTCTGTCAGTTCGCAAGCTAATCAGGGGAATAGGGGATCTTCATCTCCCATCATTTCTACAGATGGACGCTATGTAGCATTTGAGTCATATGCCAACAACTTAGTGGCGGATGATACAAACAACTTCAATGACATCTTTGTCTACGATACTCAAACAGATACCACCCGTCGCGTTTCTGTCAGTTCGCAAGCCAATCAGGGGAATGGCGCTTCCTTCTCTCCCGCCCTCTCAGCAGATGGACGCTATGTGGTGTTTGATTCATTTGCCAGCAATCTGGTAGCAGATGATACTAATAACACCCGTGATGTCTTTGTCTACGATACTCAAACAGATACTACCCGTCGCATTTCTGTCAGTTCGCAAGCCAATCAGGGGAATGACTTCTCCTACAACCCTGTCATCTCAGCAGATGGACGCTATGTGGCGTTTGAGTCATATGCCAGCAACTTAGTGGCGGATGACACGAATAACTTCAGTGACATCTTCATCTACGATACTCAAACAGGTACCACCCGTCGCATTTCCGTAGATTCGCAAAGCAATCAAGGAAATAACGATTCCTTTTCCCCCGCCCTCTCAGCAGATGGACGCTATGTGACGTTTGGTTCATCTGCCAGCAACCTAGTGGCGGGGGGCACCAATAATACTGGTGATATTTTCGTCTACAATATTCAGACAGGCACCATCAAACGCGTTTCTGTAGATTCACAGCAAAATCAGGGGAATGACTTCTCCTACAACCCTGTCGTATCCACAGATGGTCAATACATAGCATTTGAGACATACGCAAATAATTTGGTAGCAGGAGACACTAACAACAGTCGTGACATCTTCGTCTACAGAGACGACACTATCCCTACTGTAAGCATTGCTGCCATCGATGCTTCTGCTGCCGAATCTGGGGATGTCGGTATCTTTCGTATCAGCCGTGCTGGTGACATTAGTTTACCACTCCAAGTAACTTACGGCATTTCTGGTACTGCTACCAACGGAATTGATTACAGCCCCAACCTTACGGGTACAGCAACTCTTGACACCAATCAATCCTTTGTAGACATTGCTATCACTCCAGTTGACGATAATCTCTTTGACGAGGGCGATGAAAGTCTGACCCTGACTCTGGTAGATGCACCCAATTACAATCTGGGTTTATCGAACATCAACGCCACGGTTACTATTAGCAACAACAGTAATAAAGCTCTGACAAACTCGGTAACAACTTCTGAGTTAAACAAAATTGCTTTTGATGTCTTCGCTCTCAAAGGTCAAAATAGCAGCAGTCAAGCCAAAATTTCAGTTGAATTGACAGAGCACCGTTCTCAACTCGTTAATGAACTAGGAGTCTTTACTGTTGACGATGCACAAGGTCGAATCAATGGTATTGCTCCTGACTCTGTGGGTTATAGCGAAGCCGCATTGAATCGATCTCAGGTAATTTTCTCTGCTCTTGCGAAAGTCCCGAATGGATTTGATACCGACTTGTCACGCAAGTTAGCATTCGAGTCAAATGCTAACTTGCGATTCTACTTGGTCAGCAACAGCACTACCGATACTGTTTTATCTGATAAAACCTCTTTATCAAATGTAGTGTTTCCATCTACTACAAATTTCAAAGTCGAAAGCGTGGACGATGGAGAGTTTTCTCTGGCTTGGAAAGATCCATCTGCTCAAAATGGTGACTTCAATGATTTGAAAGTCAAAGTGAAAGCAACAGATGAAGAAATTCCCTTAGGTACCAGTTTGCAAGGTAAGCGGCAAAACGAACTCATTGATTTGCGACAAGTTAACACATCTGTCAAAGCTGACTTTACTCTTAACAGAGAAGCTGCTTTCAATAACTTCATTGGTTTTTATGAAATAGCAGATGATAAGGGTGGTATTGATACTAATGGTGATGATATTATTGACTACCGTCCGGGAGATGCTGGTTATGTGCAAGCGGCTGTCGCCGGACGTGTTGCTGGTATTGACTTGACGGTAAACAACCAAGCAACAGCAAATTTCACTGGAACTTTCAACGGCGGTTCGCTGTTTGCTCCATTTATGATTGTCAATAGTAACCCTGATGCACTCTTAGAGAGTAATTCCAGTAATGACCCGCAAGTTTACTTTCCATTCTTAGGTGCTAACTCTGACAAAGCAGATCATGTTCGTTTATTGGGAGATAACATTTTTGGTTTTGAGGATCTCGTTAATGGTGGTGACAAGGATTATAACGATATTACGGTCCGAATCAATCTAAATGTCTAAGAGGATGTTTTAAAAGTTTTGGGCGATTAGAAATCGCAACTATACAAACAAAGTCCGCCTGCGCGGACTAAGGGACTTCTAAATAAAAAAATATACAACTTTCTCTTGTGGTGCGGGCGTCCCGCCCGCCACTAGTATAGAACGGGCGAGGACGCCCGTTCCACAAGATGGATAATTTATTTCTTGGAAATCCCTAACGAGAAATTAAGGATTTGAAACCCACGTAGGTGGGTTTCGCTTGTATAGTCGCGATTTCGAATCGCTAGACCAGTAGAGCATAATCGATAATTACCGGATAATTTTGGATTGCCGCGTTGCTTCGCTTCTCGCAATGACGTGCCTAAATAACATACGGTTTTAATGATTATGCTCTACTAGTATAAATTAGGACTTTACAAACATCCTCTAAGAGAATTGGGGAATGACAATCACTCTTCCCTACCCCCTATCCCCTCTTATCCACTGTAAAGTTCGATTCCATGCCCACCAAGGATCTGGATCTTGTGCCTGACGTTGGCAATTTTTGCTACTGATGTAACCAACATGACCTCCATGACGGGTTAGTAACAAATCTAGTGCCGCGTTTCTCTTGCAAATTGCTTGCAGTTCAGGTATGATTTTAGGATCAAAAAAGGGATCGTTTTCGGCGTAGATGATTAGCGTGGGTTTGGTAAGATGTGGTAGTATTGGTAAAGCGCTGCTAGCATCATAGTAAGCTTCCACAGTGGGAAAGCCCAGTCGCTGAATGACTAGTTCCTCATCAAAGCCCCATATGCTGTTAGCCCGCTTAATCGCCTCAGGGTCAAGAGTTCCAGGATGAGCTTCATGAATTTTCCATGCAAGTTTTTCTAACCCCCTCGCGATCGCTTGCTCCATGTATCTCCCCAAAGGATGCTTGACTAGATAAGCGAGTGATCGCCGAGAGTCTAAACTTGGACAAATGACTGCTGCACCACCGATATCGCTCTCTTCTAGCCCTAAATCCCGATTTTCTTTGGTGAGTTCAACAGCAGCTTTCACCGCCCACAGTGCCAACTGTCCGCCTAAAGAGTACCCGGTAAACCAAAATTTTCCTGGGCATCCCATCTGTTTAGCAGTGGCGGCAATGCGGGCAAAATCTTCTCCCTCGTACAATCCATCACTTGTTAGTGTTGGAGACAACTCTGCTGTTTTGCCATGAGCACGCCAATCAAACAATACCACAGAGTACCCTTGGGCATATGCTTTACGACCTAAAAGCTTGAGATACCATTGATTCTCCAAATCTCCTGTAATGCCATAAGTACCAACAATCGTGCCACGAGGATTTTTGGGAATGGCAACCTTGCCAAAAATTGGTACTCCTTGCGCCCCCGTAAAAATCATTTCCTGATAAAACGGCTCTGGGTCTTGGATTGTACGTTCCGAATAACTCTTGCCCCGCAAAGCAGTATAAACAGTCATCACCACATCGTTTTGCAAAAACCATGAGGGACTGTAAGAGGGATAATACATAATAATGGTAGATCTAGTATAGTTGAGTTTTTGTTTTACAATCTTTAATTTTAATCTTTATGTTAGATTTAAATTATTTTTTATAATCAGGAAAGCAATCTTTGTATCTACCAAAGGTTCTTATTTATCCTTAATAAGTAGTAATAATTTTTTAATAATGCCGAGGATTCTTGTCATAGACGACGACCCTGCAATTTCAGAACTCGTAGCCGTCAACCTAGAGATGGCTGGTTACGACGTTAGCCAAGCCGAGGACGGTATCAAAGGTCAAGCACTAGCTCTCCAGCTACAACCAGACTTGATCATGCTGGATCTCATGTTGCCTAGAGTTGATGGATTCACTGTTTGCCAGCGCCTCCGTCGGGATGAGCGCACTGCTGAAATCCCCGTGCTGATGCTGACGGCTCTTAGCCAAACGCAGGATAAGGTAGAAGGCTTTAATGCTGGCGCAGATGATTACCTTACCAAGCCCTTTGAAGTCGAAGAAATGCTAGCACGGGTGCGAGCGTTATTGCGGCGTACTGACCGGATTCCTCAAGCCGCCAAGCACAGTGAAATTTTGAATTATGGACCTCTGACCTTAGTTCCAGAACGTTTTGAGGCGATATGGTTTGGTCAAACGGTGAAATTAACTCATCTAGAATTTGAGCTACTGCACTGTCTCCTTCAACGCCACGGTCAAACGGTTTCCCCTAGCGAAATTCTTAGAGAAGTTTGGGGTTACGATCCGGATGACGATATTGAAACTATTCGCGTACACATCCGTCACCTCAGAACCAAGTTAGAACCAGATCCCCGTCATCCCCGTTATATCAAAACCGTGTATGGTGCGGGTTATTGCTTAGAACTACCCAGCGCCCCCCAATCCACTGAAGGTGCTTCCACTGTGACCAGTGACCAGTGACCAGTGACCAGTGACCAGTGACCAGTGACCAGCGTCTTCACCTATTGCGTTTCAACGTAACAAGCGAGGGCGCGTTTTCTGTATGAGAGATCCATTCCAAAGCTGCTTAAAAAACTCAGTCTCTCTAGAACGTCGTTACAGTAGTCAAAAAGGAGGTAAAAAACCCGCTTTCTCTCTGTGGTCAAGCTTGATATCTCGTATGCTCAACTCGAATAAACCGGGTTTTTGTGATTTCTGTACCAACGCTCTAGGAGTGCAAAGCTCGATATTATATGGTGTAGAGACTAAGCATGGCTAGTCTTTACAAAGAAGCCTGGTTTTTGAGATTAATGTTCCTGCGATCTAGTAATGTAGTAGTCTTGCTACCACATTACTAAGAATTCCCTGAAATTATTTATTTTTATCCTTTAAGATTTTATTCTTACGGGATAAGAGGTAGATGCTTAGCGCTGATAAACCAGCAAGGCTCGCAGGTTCGGGGATTTTTTTCGGTGGTGTAATCCGAGTAATTTGAGCGTAAATACCTGCTGTAATTTCTTGATTTTCGCGGACACGGAACTTTGTAACGGTAGTTTTACCGTTATCTTGGCTGAAGCCAATAAGTTTCAGAAGGTAGTCATCTCCTCCAAAACTGAAACTGCGATCGCTAAAAGTGTTTTTAACAATGACAGAATCCGCGTCTAGCTCTGGAATGCCCACATTAGTTGTGTTTTCTAACTCCAAATCATATTTGAAATCCTCAGAGAAGTTAAATGGCTCCGAGAATGATAGGTCAAGACTTAACGGTACAGTGTCTACGTTGGTTCCTTGAGGCACTGTTCCATTAAAGTACTTTAAATAACCTATCTTAAACACTGAGCTTTCCTCTGTAGTAAATGAAATACCTTTGAAGGCAATTTCATTTGCACTTGTCCCATAGATTGGTTGTTCTGGATGAGCATCCCCCCATTTAAAAGTGCTGGTTCCCACACCTGTGTAGTATGGGTCGGTATTTGCGCTCCCTGGATAATTACTGGGTTCTCCCCAAGTACCTATTGAGTCACCGGAAAAAGTGAGACCTAGCGCTTGGCTGGAGAAACCAAGGACTGTGACAACACTCACAGTCAAAGTAGACACAGCAGTAGTAAGTACTGAACTGAGTTTCATGGTTAAGCCTTACTCCTACCCAGGAGCTGGTTTTAAGTAAGCATCCCGTCTACGTTAGTAAATTTACGGAGAAAATGACAATAAATTTATCTATTTTTCACAAAATCTTCATATTGACTTCGCCAATTCTTAGCAAAACTATTTTCTCTCCTCAGGTTGATAATGCTTGTTTTATAAGCTTTTTAAGAGACTTTTAAGCTGTTTTATCTATTCTTAGCTCACTATGTGGAATTAGTATATTTTTTGCTCTTAGAAAAAATAAAACGATATATTCTGTGAGTAGTAAAATGTGCTTTATATAACCTTAATAAAGCAAGAGACAAAGCTCTCCCTATTACCTTTTGCTTTTTAGGAAGGCAGTAGGTATCCCTAATGCGCCAGTACAGCATTCAAAAAGGAGGCAAAAAACCCGGTTTCTTTTTCAAGAAACCGGGTTGCGTGAGATGAACGTATCGGTGCTTTAGGGAGCTAGAGCATTACCGCGAAGCAAACTACCAATGGTCTTAGCAGTAATTTTTAGCTGAGTAAAAGGATTAGCTGGTACAACTGTCTTGTACAGATAGCTGTCAAAAGTTAGCCTTTGGACATTGATATCATCACACATTTCCACAAAAGCTTCACGTGTGGCGTCAGAACGGTAAAATACGGTCTGGAGGAGATCTAAGACCTTGTAAGTTAGCCCGTACTTCCTATCCCAACGTCTCAGATAGATCTTAAGATCGGCTTCTGTAGGAATGCGGCTACCGCTGTTGGACATTTCGACAATTGTTTCAGCACACATCCGTCCGGATTTGGCAGCAAAGTAAATGCCTTCTCCAGAAGATTTGGTCACATAGCCTGCAGCATCCCCTACCAACGCAATCCTTCCTACAACCCGGCGAGGGCGAGGATGTTCGGGAATGGGGTGTGCTTCTACCTTGATAATTTTACCGCCTGCGAGTTTTCTGGCAGCACGGGCGCGAATACCAGCTTGCAGTTGCTTGATGCTCGCTTTATTAACGTGCATTGTACCAGTGCCTACAGCAACGTGGTCGTATTTGGGGAATACCCAAGCGTAGAAGTCTGGAGACACATCATCGCCAACGTACATCTCGGCGAGATCCTCGTAGTAGATCATGCGATCTTGAGGGAGACGAATTCGCTCTTGGAAAGCGATCGCGTAATTGTAATCGCCTGCATCCATTTCTTTAGCAATGCGGGAGTTAGCGCCATCAGCCCCAATAATTAAATCAACTTTCAGGGTTTTGGCAACTCCTTGAGCACTACCTTCTGTATGTTCTATGTAATGGATGGTATAGGGGTCAGTATTGTTTGTGGGAATATCGAGTTTATGAACAGTGGCATTAATTAAATTTGTGCCCAGTTTTGCTGCGCGATCGCGTAGATAACCATCTAGCACTTCGCGACGGCACATTCCAATATATTCTTCTTCTTTTTCCAGATTGATATCCACCTCACGATTGGAAGGCGATATCATCTTCATTTTCCGCACGCGACGGTCAATAATATTTTGGGGCAAGTCAAATTCACTGACCATGCATAAGGGAATTGCACCGCCACAAGGCTTGGCATTATCCAGCTTGCGTTCAAATAAGTAGGTTTCAATTCCAGCTAGAGCTAATGTTTCTGCAGCTGATGAACCTGCTGGACCTGACCCAACAACAGCAACCCGTAGTGTCAAAGGTCTTCTCCCAATCTTTATCATTTGCCGAAAGCATGGTATCACGGTCTCTTGGCTAATTTTGCGCTTTCCTCTAAATCTCTGAAACAAATGCAACATTCCTTAATGTTTCTCCAAATCACTCATTGGGGAGTGGGGAGTAGGGAGTGGGGAGTGGGGATTGGGAATAGTTAATTAGGAAACATCTATGGTTCATAACCCAATTTATGCATCTCTCAGTGTTTGGCTCAGTTGGCAGACAAATTAGTGTTGCAGCGATTACTCAGTATCAAAAACATATTTCTCCTCACAAAGGATTTAGTTGTGCTCATCGAATTCTTTATGGTGGAGAATCTTGTTCGCAGTACATCAAGAGAGTCATTGCCCAAGAAGGTTTGCGGGGTGCGATCGTCAAATCTCGAATCCGATTTCAAGCCTGTTCGCAAGCCAATGAAATTTTGCGATCGCAGATTGAGGACTCAACAGAAGAAACACCAGATAAAAAGCGTCGGGGACACAATTGTATCGAAGACAAAGTTCGTCAATCGGACTGTAACAGAAGCAATTGCGATGGAGGCTGTGACTGTATCGAAGGATTAGCCGATTTAGCGACGTGTGATTGCAGTATGTTGGATTGCAGTACGTTGGATTGCGGTGCTGCTGACTGTAGCTCCTTAGATTGTGGCAGTTGTGGTAACTGTGGAAGTTAAATATTGGTCACTGGTCACTGTTCACTGGTCACTGCTTAATTGTGGTACACTGTGATATACACTAATCTTAATCAAAAATCCGTAGATTAGTTTCTGAGGTGCAGTCACAGTGGGCATAGTTGTTGAGAACGTATCTAAAGAGTTTGGCAATTTTAAAGCAGTAGATCGAGTCAGTCTGGAAGTTAAGAGTGGCTCATTGGTAGCACTGCTCGGACCATCTGGTTCAGGGAAGTCTACACTGCTGCGTTTAATTGCGGGTTTGGAATTGCCAGATAGCGGGAAAATTTTGCTGACAGGTAGTGATGCTACATACCAAAGCGTACAGCAACGGAAGATAGGGTTTGTATTTCAGCACTACGCTTTATTTAAGCACATGACTGTAAGGCAAAACATTGCTTTTGGTTTAGAAATTCGTAAAGCAACAAAAGTAAAAATCAAAGAACGGGTTGAAGAATTACTAGATTTAGTGCAACTGAGTGGGCTAGGTAACCGTTACCCCTCGCAGCTTTCTGGGGGTCAACGCCAAAGGGTAGCTCTAGCACGGGCGCTAGCAGTAGAACCAGAAGTTTTACTTTTAGATGAACCCTTTGGCGCACTTGATGCCAAAGTTCGGAAAGACTTGCGAGCTTGGTTACGCCGCTTGCACGATGAAGTGCATGTAACTACTGTTTTTGTAACCCACGACCAAGAAGAAGCGATGGAAGTCTCGGATGAAGTCGTGGTGATGAATCAGGGGCGAGTAGAACAGATAGGGACACCAGCAGAAATATATGACCATCCAGCCACAGCATTTGTGATGAGTTTTATCGGACCTGTTAACGTGTTACCCAGCACAGCTAAGATTTTCCAGAGTAACGGATTTGAGTCTGCCCATCCAGAAGTATTTTTACGTCCGCAAGACGTCATTGTGGAAACAAGCCCCAATGGCACTACAGTACCAGCTAGGGTTACTCGCTTGATACATTTGGGTTGGGAAGTGCAAGCAGAGTTGACTTTGGATGACGGGCAGGTAGTAACAGCCCATTTGACACGAGAACGCTATGACGAGTTAAAGTTAGAACCACAACAAAAAGTTTATGTCAAGCCAAAGGATGCAAAATCCTTCCCACTTTATTATTCAATTTAAATTTTTCGCTGCTAAGAGTTGACTCTTGACTCTTGACTAGCTAATGATACTATGCTGATTGCACTTAAGACAAAGTTAAAAATGATATCAGCACAGTCACTTATTTTGCTAATTGAGTATGCTAGAAGTCGAGAAGCCACGATCGCGGTCGTTGAGTCAACAGAACCAGGAATCTCATATCAATGGGAAAGAGAGTGGGGTATGACAGAGTGGCTGGGGGAAACCTTACACACCTGCGCTACTCTAACCTTAAGCGAGGAAAAAGCAGTACTTTGCTTTGACGCATATTTTGGAAAAGAAGAACATAACGGTTATCACCCACATCCATTGCCACACCCACCCGCACTTCTATTTAGCCAAGAAAGGTCTGTGGCTAACCTCAAGGAAGCACTGTTTCTGGAGGATACGTTTTATAAAAGAGTGACAGAATGGGTAAATAAGCAGGCAAACAAGAGGTTAAGTTAGGAAAGAAGGCAGATGGCAGAAGGTAGAAGATTAAGGATGCAAAAGCCAATAAACCAGCTTTGACATGATTTTTCATGGTTAGTTTATTTACGTCATCCTGTACTACTTATTTAGAAGCATAGATAAGTAGCAATAAAAACCAGGGTAGTTTCTACCGTATTTAGAGCGGGTATTAAGCTGTCAAGTTTGGAATTTTTTGAGGTTGGCTACCGGAAAAGTATGTGCTAGACTAGAAAAGTAGTTAACTCTAGTTTACCAAAGTTAGTATCTAAGCTTAATTTAAATATGACAGGTAAGCCAGAGCTACAAGAGTAGAAGTAGATTATGGCGGCATAGCCAAGTGGTAAGGCAGAGGTCTGCAAAACCTCCATTCCCCAGTTCAAATCTGGGTGCCGCCTTTTCAAAAAAACCATGTTTTTAATCAATAGCAAGCCATCCGATAATATTCCTGACATATCTATTGGTTGTTGCAACTTTATCCAGTATTGTTTTTTGCTATTGGCTCTACTAAGGTAAAGTCATAACCAGTACCAGTATTAGAATGGCTATCCTCAACAACTTTGATAATAAAAGCTTGCTGTTGCAGTCGTTCACCTGATGATGTAAAAAGAAATATCTAAGAGAGTGTTATTAATATTAAATCTAATTCTATCAGTTTGATTTCCACTTTCTCCTACTCCATGTCCTGCAAAAAAGAGAATATCGTATCCATTGCAGAGGATATTTGATAAAGATTTTGTTAATTGCTCTATATTGCATAATTCATTGATGTTATGGTTGACAGTAGGGAAAACATCAATGTTTATGTTAGTTTTTCTTTTTAAGTCTTCAAGAATCTTTCGATCGCGTTCTAGCAAAAGATTTGTGCGATCGCCTAAAATTATTAGTAATTTTAATTGAGATTTATCGGGAGGAAGGTAATTATCATTTCTAATTCTGCCTGTTTGAGAACTTAAAGTAATTTCTGTGTTGGGGTAACCTGATAATAACTCCCAACAATACCAAGGAATTCTTTGTAAAAATGAATCATCGGTTCTGATAATTAAGCGACTAGTATGTCTCGGCGATGATTCTAAAAAATCAATGAGGTTTTCTCTAACCTTTTTCAAATTCTCATGATTTAGACAACGATTAATTTCGTCTTTTAAATCTTTTGCACACTTTTGGAGATCGAGGGGGAAGTTATTGCTTGGTTCCTCTGCTTCTAATCGTGAAGATGTATTTAATGATTCATTGATAGCTTGTTGCCATTTTTCATAGTATGTTTGTATGCCTGAGAATGAAGGTAATTCCCGCCTTATACCTCAATACGGTTCAGTTAAGGCTGGAAGCATTATTGATGATACGAAAAGAAGGAGGTTGGGCTTGTTTACCGCAACCTCGGTGTTTTGGTTTTTTGGAACGAAACTTAGATACAGGTTTTTTTATAACTCTCGGATTACACCGATGAACTCGTTCAGGTAACAATGTATCCAGAATCTCTACAGTCAACCAATGGAAAAAAGGGGCAAATCTTGCTCGCTAAGACGTTGAAACTTAGGCACAGCACGACGGATAACTCGTAAAGTTCCGGTAAAACTCAAGCGTAACGGAGCAACTCTAGCACTGGTTGCAGCTTGAAACATTAATACTCGTACTGCCCAATGTCCTAATAACCAAGCATATACCTCCTGCACAACAAGAGCGTGGTTTTTGGGAACGGACATGGGTTTTGCGCCCCAGAAGATGTACTTTCAACTCATCAATCGTATTTTCAACTTCCCAACGAGTTATGGTATTCTCTGGCTAACAACTCGGCAGGAAATCTCTCAATGTCTAATAAGCTAGTAATTAAACGATATGTCAGTTGTTCTTCTGGATTGTCAGGATGCTCAATTGTCTACTCAATAATTCGTACAAGTATTGGTTGACAACCTTTTTTTCGCAGCTTTCCTGATGGATAAATCCATGACAGATAAGAGCCGTCTCCTAAGGGGTTTTCAGCAAGGAATTTGACATTAGCTGGTATTCTGCCTAAATAATCGCATCCTTTGGATACTGTTGCTTGTACCATTGCATAAGAATGTAATCCTCGATCCCACATTAACAACATTCCTGATGTTACCGAACGTAATAATCTTAATGCTCGTACTCGCTCTCCGATTCGATATGGACACAACAATGCATCAAATATTATATGCGTCCCAGCTTCCACGAGTATAACTAATCTCACTTTGGGAAACGCGGCAACTGTCCCTGGACGACTGCTCGGACGACCAAAAACCCTGGCATTTTCATCACTGTCACCGGACATCAAAACAACTACCATCAATCACTACAATTCGTAGCCCATTTAAAAACGCCCCTAAAGTTTCGGTTGTAGACATTGGTCGAACCAACTGATGAAATAAATTGCTCATCACTCTTGCTCCTAATCGTTGCCGAGCTTGTGTGATAGCTGATTTACAGGGAACTCGCCAGTATTTACCAACTTTTACCCATGCCTCTGACATCCCATCTATTAAATTTTTGAGTACATCCCGCATTGAGTCTCTAGACCAAAAACTCATTGCTATTACTAGGCTTATCACTAATTGCGCGGGTAGCGTTAGCGAAGCTCCTCCGTCAGGAGGCTCGCTTGCGTTCCTCTTTGGTTTGGGTTTTCGCGATACGGCTTTAGCCGTTAGCGCTTACGCTATCGCCTGTTCTATTGCTGATGCTGGAATCGCCGTCTCGATTGCTTTAAGCAGGTCACCACTTTGTATATCAGGAGACATCAACGAGAAATCCTTGAGATGCACCACACTTAATTTCCATTCTTGGGAACAATACCTAATTTACATGATTTTCAGCCTTAACTGAACCGTATTGCTATATAGGGGGGAAAGTAACGTAGACAAGATAAAAGGCTAGAGGTAGCAGACGCACTCCATTACGTTCAAGCGATCGCACTACTTTATGAATCAGAGGTTTTTCAAGGTAAAGGGCTAAAAGTAGTAGACGCACAACAACTTTCTACTTAATAGTGAATCGTTCGTAGTTCAGGCTGAATTCCAGCAAACAACGTCTCTCAGTTGTATGGGTGGCGTTAGGGCGATCGCTTCACGAAAAAGACGGTAAAGTAATTATCTACACTAGTTTTCAATGTGGTTATCCTTTCTGAAATAACTTATATAATCAATACTGAAATTATCATTCCATCAGGTGTTTGGGACGAAATTGTCGAAGCAGGAAAAACTGATACGGCATCACGACAATTACTGAGACTTACTTATGACCGAGTTGGTTTAAGAACTCCATTAGCATCGCGCTGAAGTCGATAGGGTTGTTTTGGCAAAGGAGCACCAGGAGCTTCTGCGATCGATAAACCATAAGACCAATTAGATGGACAAATAGCAATATAACGAGCAAATCCCCCTGTACCTCCCTCTGGTTTGGCAAAACCGATAGCAACCAGAGCGCCAGTTTCCGGAACTCGATCAAGATTGGCAACCCCTTCTGCTTGAGTATAGTGATTGCGTAGCAGCCACGCTTCCCCTTCCAAAGTTGGTGTTGTGTCCGTGTCTAGAGGTTCGTGACCGTGAAATAAAATGTTGCGCTTTAAGTGCAAAAACTTGAGAGCATCCAGAGTGATTCCAGGAAACGGCTTTTGATTAAATCGTGCAACATCAGACCATTTTTTATACCAGTCGGAACGAATCATCACCACTGAACCCTCCGGGATGATGCCGTGTTTTTTTTCCCAAGTAAGAATATCCTCAACAGTTGCATGATAGCCCGGTTCTACTTCCACTTTTTTATGAATATCAACGACAACCAACGGTCTAACAGCATAGGTAGGAGGGAGATCGCTGATAGTTGCACCGTACTCATTCCAGTGAGCAGGGGGGTCGAGTTGCGTTCCATATTGGTCAGTAGGAAATTCGTATGCAGTAGCAATAAAACCATGCCTTTTGTAAGTATACTCCTGTCCTGTTTGGATGTAGTTTGGTATGTCTGTTCCAGCTACAGTTGGTTTGAACTGAGCTTTTTGAAAGCCAGACCATACAGGGATAGTTGGATTAAATGCATGAGTGAGATCGACGTATTTCGCAGTCTTTAGGGTATTTTTATAGATGTTCCAAAGCGTTGGTGTTTGAGATGTAGCTTGATGAATTGGAACAGATATTAAAAACATAAGTACAGCAACGATAGCGAAAATGGTTAAAAATGTTTTTTTCATTGTCTTTTTATTGTTTTCACATAACAAACATTATGTAACATTCATTTGATGAAATGGAATAAGACGAGAATTGTTCGCAAAAATTCTCTATACTAAAGGGGAAACATAGCGATAAGAGGAGTGCGTGACGACATGGTTCTATTGGATCACTTTCATCCTCCTCTGAGTATGCGTCGCCATTGGCACGCCTTTCACAATGCTTGGGCAACCTATATCTCCTCAGATTTAAACCAGCGCCTTCCACAAGGCTATTTTGCAGAACCAAATGTACAGTTTGGTATTGAAATTGATGTTGCCACTTTTGAAGAATTGGGAAATGGTGAAGTTGATTTACCACGTGAAACTCAATCTCAATGGAAACCGCCAACACCATCGCAAACTATATCTTTTCAGCCTACTACTGAAGCAGTTGAAATTAGCATTTTTAACATTAACGAAGGAAGAAGGAAGAGGGAAGAGGGAAGAAGTATCCCCATCAATAAATTGAGGGGATTTGAAATGGCAAGAACAAAATCTTACTTTTCCATCAATAAATTGAGGCGGACGAGCGTTTGTATAGCCGCGATTTCAATCGCTTAGTTTGTATAGCCGCTTGGGTGTTTGTTCCAAATTGGGATGCTCCCTCGCGTTTTACCTTGGTTCTCCCTAACCCTCTCATCTATGTACGGGCGGGGACGCCCGTACCACAAGAACATAGTGTGGTTCTAGACTTTGGAAACTGCTGTAAATATTTCTTTAAGATGTAGCTCTTGTGGGGTGGGCATCCTGCCCGCCCACGTTATGCAAATAAAAGCAATTATGTGAAGAAATATAAAAATTTTTAAATATGGGTTGACATAGTTCAGCTTATTCCCGATCTTTCCCCTTAACTGGTAGCTTAATAACAAAAGTCGTACCCTGACCGACAAAACTTTCAAAATTAATTGAACCCTCGTGCATATCAACACACTGCTTCACAATTGCCAATCCTAATCCCGTACCGGGAATCTTACCTACGTTCTCTGCTCGTTGAAATGGTTCAAATAGGTTTGCTTGGGCTTCTGGTGGAATTCCAATTCCTCGATCTCGTACCTCAAAACAAATGTTGTTGTCTTCCCAGTACAAGGTGAGTAATACTTCACCACCTTGTATGGAGTATTTAATAGCATTGGAAAGCAGATTGTTCAGTAAGTGCCAGAGGAGTTTTTCATCAAGATAAGCAGTCCGTTGATCGCCTTTAACCAAAAAGTTTATGGTGTACTCCTCTCCTACTGTCATTTGCAAAGCTTCAACCTGTTCCCTACAAAAGGAAACTACATCCATAGAAACTGGTTCGTAGTGAATTTTTCCAGTTTCAGCTTGCCCCAATGTTAATATATCCTCTAACAAATACATTAAGTCCTCTGTAGCAGATTGAATGCGACTGAGTTGGCTTTGTTTTTTTTCTTCCGGCATTTGGTCGCCATAGTGTTTGAGTATTTCCGCACCAAGCCTAATTGTTGTTAAGGGATTGCGAAACTCATGGGCTGCCATATAAAGATATTGAGATTTCTGTTGGGATTGGGATTGGGCAACCTGTTTATCTGCTTGAGCGTTGAACAATGCTTTTTGTACCTCAAATTCTGCTTGATGGCGGGAGACAGCAATCTCAATAGTAGTAGATAAGATTTTTTCGTCAAATGGTTTTAAAATATATCCAAAAGGTTGCGTGGCTTTTACTCTTTCTAAAGTGGCTCGATCTGCATTGGCAGTTAGATAGACAACAGGTATGTTAAAACGAGATTGAATTTGTTCGGAAGCTTCAACTCCGTCCATTTCCCCTGCAAGTCGAATATCCATTAATACTAAATCGGGTTGCAGCGATTCGACCATTACAATAGCTTCTTCTCCTGTTGCAACCATAGTCGGCACAATATATCCTAGATATTCTAGTGTTTCTCTAAGATCGTCAGCAACAAGTTGTTCATCTTCAACAATTAGGATTTTGATTGGGTTCATAGTTGTTAATTGTTGGTTGTTAGTTGTTAGTTGTTAGTTGTTAGTTGTTGGTTGTTGGTTGTTATTAGCAGCCACTAATCACTAACCACTAACGAGAAAAAGTGATAGAAAAAGCAGTACCATGATTGCGATCTAGAGTTAGAGTACCCTTGAGTTGCCTGGTTAAGTTATGCACAATCCTTAAGCCTAAAGAATTAGTATTGCTCCAATCTAAGGACTCTGGAATACCAATACCAGTATCACTGACTGTTAATGTAATGGTATTGTCTGTGCTTGATACCAGACAAATCGCAATCTCACCACGTCTTCCTTTGGGGAAAGCATATTTGAGAGAGTTGGAAACCAGCTCGTTGATGAGTAGCCCACAAGGTATGGCAGTATCAAGGTTGAGCTTGATACCACCAGTTTCTATTTTGAGTACGATCGCCTTTTGACTGATGCCGTAACATCGGAATAAGTTATCTGTTAAACTCCGAATGTATTCGCCAAAATCAATTTGCGAAATTTCTGGCGATTGGTAAAGATGTTCGTGAATGAGTGCCATTGATTGTACCCGATTTTGAGACTCTTGGAATAACATCATGGTTGATTCATCCCGCGCACGTCTCGATTGCATTCGCAGTAAGCTAGAAATAATTTGCAGGTTATTTTTCACTCGGTGGTGAATTTCTTTTAACAAAGTTTCTTTTTCTTCTAGCGAATGTTCTAGTTGGTCTACTGCTTGCTTGCGATCGCTAATATCCGTCACCCGTACTAAATTTCTTACAGTACCTGCAACATTGATTTGTTTAACAGCTAAATTTCCCCAAAATGAGTTTCCTTTAAGAGTTATATATTCAATTTCTCGACTCCAAAATCCTTTTGCTTTCACTTCTTCTGTTAGCTTTTCTAATTCTTGAAATGTCAATGGATAATGTTGTAATGTATGATTGTCATCATTAATAAGTGCTTGCTTATTAGATGCTTCAAATAACTTAATAGCACGACGATTGCAATCAATGATTCTGCGAGTATCCTCATCAACAATAAAAATAGCATCAGCCGATTCATTGAAGATGGCTTCTCGGAGATCGCGATTGCGAAGAAGTTCTAACTCCGCTTGTTTGCGTTCGGTAATGTCTTCAGCAAGACCTACAATGCGTTGAGTTACACCTGCTGAATCTCGAACCAAAAAGCTTTGAGCACGAAGCCATCGGATATCTCCATCATCTCGAATAATGCGATATTCTTGCTTAAATCCTTCAATATATTTATACTGATCGAGTGATAATATGACGTTGTCTTTGTCTTCAGGATGGACAAGATTTAACCAAGACAAAGAGTTTTGATATATGCTCGAGCAAGATTTACCCCAAATCTCCTCGTATGCTGGGCTAATATAAATCGTTTCGCTCAGATCGTGGTTAAAGATGAAGAAAACTTCGCGAATCTTTTCTGCGAGTTGGCGAAACTTCTCTTCACTTCGTCGCAATTCATTTTCTACCCGTTGGCGTTCACCAATTTCACTTCTGAGGTTAAGATTGGCTTGCTCTAAGTCCTGAGTACGTTGTTGAACTCTTGCTTCTAACTCTTCATTGAGATCGCACAAGGCTTCCTCTGCTTGCTTGCGTTCTGTGATATCTCGCCCTTCTGGAAGTAACAAAACGACTTTCCCCATCTCGTTAAAAATGGGTTTGATGGAAAAATCAATAGTCCTTTGCACGCCTTGTGCATTGGGTAATGTGACTTCGTATCGCACAAAATTGCCGACAGAGGCTTGAGCGATCGCTTTTTGCAAACTATCATGTACAGTAGGTGATATCTTGTAACAGGATAATTCCCAAAAAAACAGCCCTCTAAGTTCATCACTTTCAGCACCAAAAAACTCCAACGATGCTTGGTTGAGTTCCAAGATTGCTCCTTTTGGAGTTAACAACCCTATCAATTGAAAAGTTTGCTCAAAAATTGCACGGAATTTCCGCTCGCTTTGCTGCAATTCAGCTGTTCGTTCCTCGACTTTAGCTTCTAGTTGTGCGTTCAGGCTTTGCAAGTTTTCGTAAAGTTCCGCCTGTTGAATTGCGATCGCTAACTGTACTGAGAGTTGCTCTAGCAAATCCATTTCCCATTGTTGCCATTGACGCGGATTGCCACATTGATGAGCAACGAGCAAACCCCAAACAGGAGGTTCATTTCTGAGCAAACAGCGATCAGCTTCTACAGGTTGAATGCCTGAGAAAATTGGGACATAAAGATTTGCTCGGACTTGATAGTGTTCTAAAAGTTCAACATAACAGTCAGATAATGCAGCTTGACGTGTATCGTTAACTGCTCCGGCGCGACTGCGGTGATAACTTCCTCTCACACCCTGAAAGCAATTATCTTCAAACCTGACATTCAAGCAACTCTTCCAACCAGGTACAACAGATTCTGCCACAATTGTACCGCTCTTATCAGGGTGAAACTGGTAAACTATAACTCGGTCAGCTTTAAGAAAATCTCGGATTTCTTCAACTGCCGTATTGAGAACAATTTCTAAACTCAAGGATAAACGAATGCGGAGAGCGATCGCAGCTATCAAACGTTGCTGCTCTTGCTGTTGCTCTACCTGCTGCATGAGCCTCACTCGCTCCATCACGGTATAGCTAGCACGGTAGAAAGTATCATCAGTCAGTTTACCTTTAACTAAATAATCCTGTGCGCCACTTTTCATTGCCTGCACGGCAACACTTTCATCTCCTTGCCCTGTTAACATAATGACAGGCAAACGATTTTTATCAGTGGAAAGTTTTAATTCCTCAAGAAACTCCAGCCCAGTCGCATCTGGTAGCATGAAGTCTACTAGGATTAGATCTGGTATGCAAGACTTGCAAGACTCAATTGCTTCTGCTGCCAATTCAAATTCTAAGATTTTATAAGTATACCGGGTGTCGCGTTCTAGGAAGCGACGATAAACCATGCGGTCTTCTTCACAATCATCAATGATAAAAATGGTGCGTTGGCTGTCCATGTGTGATGTTTATTGCTGTATGGAATTGGGAAGAACAACGGTATTAAACCAGTAGTCTAAAAAATTCCGAATGGTTTTTCTCAAAGCTTCCACACCAATAGGTTTGAGCATATAGCAATTCACACCATACTGATAGCAAGCTTCAATATCTTTGGGACTAGAAGATGTAGTTAGTGCAATAACAGGAAGACTTTTGAGCAAACGATCCTGTTTGATTTTTTCAATGACTTCTCGCCCATCTGTTCCCGGTAAATTTAGGTCTACCAAAACAAGTGATGGACGAGGCGATATGGTGGGATTGGCATACTCCCCTTGGCGGTGAAGATAGTCTAATGCATCATCACCATTGCAAGCGCGATACAGCGAGCAGACAAAAGATGCGTCTCGAAGCGCACGGGTTAATGCTGTAAAGTCCTCATCGCTATCTTCGACTACCAAAATGACATAGTTATGGTGGTCGGTATTAAGAGATAATTGAGCCAACGATCTTTCCATAATTATGTTCATTTTGGCAACGTGAAGTAGAAAGTACTACCTTGACTTTCAGTAGATTCGACCCAGATTTTTCCATCGTGTCGTTCGATGATTTTCTTAACAATAGTTAAACCCGCCCCTGTCCCACCGCCATACTTACCGGGAGCATGAAGTCGTTTAAAAATCCGAAAGATGGTTTCTAGATGTTTTTCACGAATGCCAATGCCATTATCCTTTACGTAAAACGTCCACACAGGAGTTTTTTGTTCGTCAACTGAATCTAAATTTCCCAACTCTACCCATTTGTCAGGGTGATCGTTATATTTGAAGCCATTCCCAATCAAATTTATTAAGACTTCTTCAAGTAGAATGCGATCGCCCTTAATTATAGGCAAAGGTTTGGGAATTCGGATGTTAATATGACTATTCCCCAAACTCATGCGAAATATTTCCGAGACATTCTGCACCAGATCGTTAAAATCGATTGGTTCCAATTTCAATTCCTGTCGTCCCAAACGGGAAAAGTGCAGTAGAGAATTAATCAAATCCTCCATCCGCTTTGTTAAACGCACTAACGTTTCTAGTTTTGAGACTCCCTCCTCATCTAAAATCTTGGCATAGTCTTCTAGTAAAAATGTGGAGTAATTGTGAATACCTCGTAATGGTTCTTTAAGATCGTGAGAAGCAATATAGGAAAAAGCATCTAACTCATTGTTGCTGCGTTCTAACTCCAAGTTAATTGCGGCTAATTCATCGGCTTTACGCAGCACAATCCCTACAATCGCACTCCTCAACTCAATTGCTCCATCAATTTCATAAGATTGCCAAGGTAAAGATGTTCCGTTTACCTGTTCTTGCCATAACTCAAAGGACTTACGCGGACAAAGAGTTAAACTGCCATCAGGTGCTACAGTATTAACTGGTTGCGGATTTCCTGCCCAATTCACATATTGCAATCTTTCCGGGCGGAACCATAAGACATAGTTATTACGAATCCTAGCGATCGAAAGAGCTAACAATCCACTAGCAACCTCTTTAAAGTCCATCGCCTTTGGATAAAACTTTGATAAAGAGTCAGTCACAAAAAGGTAGTTCTGAAATTTGCCACCCAACCAAGACATCAAGTCATGAATAGCTGCTTCACTTGGTGTTTTACCAATAAGTGTCAAATGACTATCAGCACAGACAACCACTCCCTCTGCATTCACAAGCTTCAGCAAACTGACACGATCTTGGAATAGAGCCTCAGCAAAATCTTGTGATTGAGCCACTTTATCTATAAATTTTGTTTGGCTGAACTTTAACTGCAATTTGTATTCTAAATTTTCATTTTCTTCTTTAGAAACAAGTTCTAAAGACATTACCTTTCCCAAAAACTCACAAGCTGTTCTAATTTCATAGGAGACAAATCGAGGCTTTTGATGGTGGCATGCGACTAAGCCCCATAATTTCCCGTCTTTCACCAGTGAAATTGACATGCTCGCCCCAACTTCCATATTTTTCAGATACTGAATGTGGCAGGTTGAAACGCTTCTCAACACACTGTAGGTTAAATCAAGGGGATTTTGGATTTTGGATTTTGGGTTTTGGATTGAAGATTGGGGATTGGAGATTGGGGATGAGGGGGAATTTTGGTTTTTGGAGATAATAGTTACAGGTTGGTAGTTAACATCTGCAATGAGACGAAGGGGATTAAGGATATACAAATGTCTAGCATGAGCAGGTATATCAAAATCTGGATATCGCAAACCAAGATATGGTTCTAGCTGTTCCGATCTATCTTCAGCAATCACTTCCCCACAACTGTTCTCATCAAACCGATAAACCATAACTCGGTCAAAACCTGTCATTTTCCTGATTTCTTTGACAATCACACCACTCAACTCACTCAGGTTTGAGACTCGTTGCATCTGAGTTAGTGCGTTTCGTGTCAAAGAGTAAAAATCAGAGAACCCGTTAGTCCCTTCACAACTACGAGGTTCTAACTCCAGAATTAAATAGTTTTGTGGCGAGCGATGAATAACACCATTAAACAAACACGTCTTTCCATGACTGGAAACTGATAGTTTTAAAGGATTAATATTTTCAAACTTTCCTTGAAGACATCCTTCAATTGCAGCTATTTGTTCTGGTTCTAAAAGTACGGATAAATTCTGTCCTCAATACTTTTCTGAAGGCAAGCCTAGCAATTTATCCGTATTATCACTTATGTGAATGATTTCCAAATTGGGTTCGGACAACACTAAGAATAGACCGTGAGGTTGGATAGAACCAGGGCTGTGAAGTGGTTTGCGATCGTAATTAGTTAACTGGATATTATGAACAGGAATAAAATTTTGTATATTCATTGATATGTTCTTTTGTTATGAAATGATAATTCTTGTAAAAATGCATTTTAAAAGAGATAATCTCTATTATTAAGAATGGTTCTTAATATGTATCTATTTAAAAAAAATGGCTAGTTTTAGTATACTTTTTTCAACTATTTTCAGCATTTTCTTTACCTATCTTAAAAAATGGCTTTTGTTATCTGCTCATTTTCGATCTAACTGATTTTGTAAACAGCTACTTCATTATAGTAATTTTAAATTTAGTATAAATATATACTATTAACACATTTTTTACAACGTAGATTCTACGTATTTATTTATTGCGCTTTTAGTAGAACAGCCGTACTTCACTGTCAATACTACTCGGATAAGCGGAAATTAGAACCCCGGTAACTCCTGCGAAACCGGGGTTCTCCCTTGCAGTATTGCATTCACTGTAATATTTGGTCTTTTCTCTTGAAGGGATATTTGCGACAATCTCGCCATCAAGTTTAGAAGATTTTTGGGAAGCGCCTGAACGAATAGAATTCGAGGATATACAATCAAAACCCGCCTACGCGCTGTTCGTTCGCTTATTCAATTCCCTTCCATCGTTCATGATGACTGGTCACTGGTCACTGGTCACTGGTCACTGATTACAACGATACAATTGATAGGGAATACCAATACGATAGTGCTCATTAGAATCTATTGTGCAACTGATTTGAGGGGAAATCGCCACGTGATGAAGATAATCTATCCGTTTTCGTCCCGGTCCGATAATCCAAAGATTAAGCTTATCTACTTCTAATGCGGGAAGTTGAGAAAGTTTTTGCCACACAGAGGTAAAAGCGAGTGACTGCTTGAAAAAGGCAAAGTAGGATTTAGGACATTGGTCACCGGAGCTTGAGCATTGAAGTGGAGTTATTTTTTCCGTTTTTTCATTCCTAAGGGGTTCAAGTGCCAAAGCAAAGCTTAACCCTAAGGCAATATCTTGGTAATTTCTATATGCCATAACAACCATGAGTGAAGTAGAGGGGTCTTGATTCATATTCTTTGCTACTTGTTCGGGCTGAAAAGGTTTTTGAAAAACGAAGTTGGAAACAACGAAAATACTACAGATAATACCGACAAGAAAACAAATTAAGGGTGAAGAAAGAGTAATCTTATTTTTTTGAATTCTTGTTTTTTGTTCATATTTCTCTTTTTGAGCAAGACTTGCAGCTATTAAAGCACACCAACTGGGATAGTAAACAAAGCTATACCTTGGAACGTTGGTAATATCTTTTCCTAAGAAATAGGCAATAACAAAAAATTCTAATAATACGCAACCACAGAAAGTTAACAAAACTAATGTGCTTGTTTGCGTTGATGGTGTATACCATAGTTGTCGAAAACCTTTGAAGAGTTGCCAACTTATCCAAAACGTGAAAGATAGCATGAGCAACCCAGATATCAATAAAATTGGGAGGGGCTGATTTTCAACTGGTAAAGCAATGACCATCAATACCCAATTGATGAGAGTTTGAAACAGAGGTGCAATATTTTGGGGAGGTTCTATCCAGTCAGTTTCAGCACGACCAAAATGATAAAGCACGATCGCTAACCAGGGTAAAAAACTTATTGCCACTCCAGTAGAATAGAGCAGGATTGCTAACCAGGTTTGGCGTTGATTGACTATCTTTTTTCTGCGCCAATACATTAACAACAGTAGCGTTACAATTTGGGCAACAAAGGCAAGAGCAAAAAAGTAATGTACGTAAAGACCGATGACGTTCACAATTGCCCACCCAGTCCAAACAACAAACCGGATTGTCTGACGCTTTTCCATATCCTTTTGAATTTGTACCAGCCCCAGTAAAGCTAAAGTGATGAGGAACATGGGTAAGGTGTAGTGACGTGCTTCTTGGGAAAGGTAGACAGCAAAGGGAGAAACAGCCATCAATGCAGCTGCGACTAATCCAGCAAATGGAGAAAAGGCGATCCGATTTACGTAATATATAGTGACAATAGCACCAACACCAAATAATGCAGATGGCGATCGCAATTTTGCCACCCACTCTTCTCCCAACGGAGCGAGCCAACTTAACCAGGTATACATTCCACAGAAAAAAAGTGGTGGATGCGTAGATTGGGTAGCGACAGTTTTGGTAATTTGAAAACAATTTCTCCCCGTTTGAAAGGTAAACATTTCCTGCAAACTTTGAAGCGGAAACACTTTATCTAAAGGAAAACCATTGTAATTCTTCCCCAAGCTAAAGATAGCAGTGATGACTTCATCCATCCACAGAGGTTTTAAATCCAAATGCCAAAAGCGCAAGATAGCACCCAAAAATATTACCGCAGTCAAAAACAGATAATGTAGGAATTTACGATTTATCATAATTAGATATAACCAGTGACCAGTGACCAGTGACCAGTGACCAGTGACCAGTGACCAGTGACCACTAACAATTAACAACTAACAACTAACAACTAACAACTAACAAGACACTCAATTGACAGATACTGTGCCGCAAGAATCTAACTTTAAAGAAGTATATGCTGAAAAGCCTGTGTCTTCCCTACGGGAGACAGCCATAACACGTATTCGTAACAGCCTTCGTCCCGGACAGCAACAAATGGCTGACTGGAGATCGGGTCCATTGGCGATTTCAGCAGTTCCTGGTGCTGGTAAATCAACGGGGATGGCTGCTGCAGCTGCGATCGCTATTGCGCGTCAGTACGAACGTTCTGCGGAATTACGCAAAAAATCTCGCAATCAACTGATTGTTGTGACCTTTACTCGCTCGGCGGCGGCAAATATTAAAGCTAAAATTCGTGAATACTTACGTAAAGATTTATCTCTACCGCAAACAGGCTTTGTTGTACATACACTCCACGGTCTTGCACTCAACATTGCCAGTCGCTATCCAGATTTATCCGGGTTGCAGTTAGAAAATGTCACTTTAATCACTCCAAACCAAAGTCACCGTTTTATCCGTACTGCTGTAGAGCAATGGATTTCTAACCATCCAGGACAGTATTCCCGCTTACTAGAAGGTACGCAATTTGACGGTGAAGAAACAGAAAGACTGCGGCGTCAGTCAGTATTGCGGACAGAAGTGCTACCGGATTTAGCAATGACTGCGATTCATGAGGCAAAAAGTTCTGGTTTGTTACCAGAAGATTTACACAAGTTAAGCAACAAGACAGCAGATGAATATGGAATTTTAAGCATTGCTGCTGGGTTATACGAGCAATATCAAAATTTAATGCGTTCTCGTGACTTTATTGATTACGATGATATGATTTTAGCTGCCTTGCGCGTTTTAGAAAACGAAAGCGCCCGCAAGCTAGAGCAAAATCAAGTTTTTGCAGTTTTTGAAGACGAAGCCCAAGATTCTAGCCCTTTGCAAACGCAACTTTTAACGATTCTTGCAGCTGACCCTAACAATCCCAATCAACCACCAAATCTCATCCGTGTTGGCGATCCTAACCAAGCCATTAACTCGACATTTACCCCAGCCGACCCCATTTATTTTCGGCAATTTTGCGAGGAGTGCAGCTTGCAAGAACGACTCGCAACAATGAATCAAGCTGGTCGCAGTAGCACAATTATTATTGAAGCGGCTAATTTTGTCCTGCAATGGGTGAATAGTCATTCGTCAGTTAATCATGACCAAGGACAAATAACAAATGACCACGAACAAATAACAAATGACAAAAGGCAATTGCCCTTTCGCCATCAAATCATTCATCCAGTCAACCCTGACGATCCCCAACCCAATGCCAATCCAGAACGCATCGGTAAAGGACTAGAAATTCATACTCCTCGCGATATTCATCATACAGTTGAGTTGTTATCCGACAGAATTGTTGAGTTATTTTCTCAAGACCCAATGAGTGCGAGTGCAGCCATTTTAGTGCGGGAAAATCGTCAGGGACGATGGCTCGCAGAAGCGTTGGCTCCTATCTGCAAACTCTACAAAATTACACTTTATGATGTTGGCGAACAGGAACGCCGTTCTCACGTACCAGTAGAAATTCTTGCCCTGCTGCAATTTTGCGATCGCCCTCATTCTCCAGACTACCTGAAAGCAGCACTAGAAGTCTTCGTTCAGAGGCGGCTGATTGAAACACAAGACTTAAATGCTCTTGCAACTTTACCCGAAGAATTTTTGTATCCCGGTCCGTTAGCTGCACCCCAATCAGAATCCGTGCAAAAAGCTGCACGTCTGTGTCGCAGTTTACTTAGAGCGCGTTTAGAGCTGCCTTTGTATCATCTGATTTCCTTTTTCGCTCTAGCACTTAATTATGACCAAGCAGAACTAGCAACGGCTGATAAATTAGCAGAAAGAATTAACCAACAAATCGCCGGTTATGCTTCCATGGGTACGATGCTAAACGCACTGAGTGAAATCGTCAGTTCCGAACGGTTTGAACCTGTGGAAACAGAAGATTCAGAAGCTCGCTACACCCGTCGCGGTCAACTGACAATTATAACCATGCACAAAGCCAAAGGGTTAGATTGGGATTACGTTTTTACCCCTTTTCTGCATGAAAACTTGATTCCAGGAAGATTTTGGGTTCCGCCTCAAAGCCAATTTTTAGGAGACTTTACCCTATCAGAGGTAGCTCGCGCTCAAATTCGTGCGACTCTCCACGATGAATCTACTTTACCTGATGTTACAACGGCTTGGGAGCAAGCCAAACACTTAAAAACTGCTGAGGAGTACCGCTTGCTTTATGTTGCTATGACACGGGCAAAGCGGTTGTTATGGATGTCTGCATCAAAAAAAGCCCCCTTTACCTGGAGTAAACCGGAGAATTTACAAGACCAAGCACCTTGTCCCGTATTTCCAGCATTGAAACGTCAATTTCGCGATAGCGTCATATCAATGGCAACAATACCCAAATGAACACGTCTAGTTGTAGAGGGAGCATCCCGTTTTGGCAAATCCTCAGAATAGAATTCTGGGGCTACACAAACAAAGTCCACCTACGTGGACTTCGTATTCAGTCCTTGTATTGCGGACGAGCGCTTGTATAGCCGCGATTACGAACATCGCGGGCGTGTTTTTTCCAAATTGGGGTGCTCCCGTTATAGATGTCTTTAAAACACTTTTAACAACATGAAATTTTCATTGAATAATCAATTTTCTTCCTTTCATCGTTTCTTTCAAGTTCCTAAAGATGCTGTTTTGACCCTTGTGTTAACCAGTTTGCTCTCTTGGGGATTCAGTGGGAGTCACTCTACAGCCTTTGCGATCGCACAACAAGTCAGTCGTCGCGATGGTAGTAGCGCTCAGTTAACCCAAAATACTAACCAGCAGTCCAAGGTTTTACCAAAACGGATTGCAATAACTATCTTGCGCGATGCCTCCAAGCGTTCTAACGTACCAATCCGCGATTTACAGATAACACAAGCGACACCAAAAACGTTTAGCAATCCGTGCGTATTTAAGTTCGGAGAGGTTTGCACAAGAGAGTTTAAACCCATCCAAGGTTGGGAAGTGAACGTACAAGTAAAGAATGATTCTTGGACTTATCACGTTGATAAATCTGGTTCGCTAGTTGTTTTAGATCCTAAAGTCAGTGCTTCTCAACCAACTACGCTGCCAAAAGCGTTAGAGGATAGTATACTGCGTGATGCCTCAAAGCGTTCTCAAATACCAGTCGCCCAATTAAAAATTACCCAAGCGACTCAAAAAACCTTTGGCAATCCTTGTGAATTCAACTTTGGAGAGGTTTGTACCAAGGAATTTAATCCTGTCAAAGGCTGGGAAGTGGTTGTGGCGGTTGGTTCCCAATCTTGGACTTACCATGTTAACGAATCTGGTTCGCAAGTTGTTTTAGATCCAAAATCCAAAATCCAAAATCCAAAATCCAAAATTCCCAATTCATAGTTTATAATTACAGATTGTGTCGAATTAACGCCAACTCATGCCGAAACTAAAAACTCGTAAAGCTGCGGCAAAAAGATTTCGCGCCACTGGTAGTGGCAAAATCGTGCGCCGTAAAGCTTTCAAAAATCACCTCTTAGAACACAAAAGTTCTAATAAAAAGCGGAAACTGTCCAAAATGGTAGTTGTCCACGAAAGCGATGCAGAAAATGTACGCGGAATGCTTCCTTATTTGTAATTAATTGGTGGAATTGAAAATATGACAAGGGTAAAACGCGGTAACGTTGCTCGCAAGCGCCGCAAAAAAATTCTCAAACTAGCTAAAGGTTTTCGCGGTTCTCACTCAACTCTGTTTAGAACTGCCAATCAGCGAGTGATGAAGGCGCTGAGGAATTCCTATCGCGATCGCAAAAAGCGCAAACGCGATTTCCGCCGCCTGTGGATTACTCGCATTAACGCGGCTGCACGCCTACACGGTATGAGCTACAGCCAGTTGATCGGCAATCTTAAAAAAGCAGATGTCCAACTCAACCGCAAAATGTTGGCGCAATTGGCAGTCCTCGATCCAGCAAGCTTCACCAAAGTAGCTGAATTAGCAACTCAAGCAAAAGGATAAAGGTAGCAGGTGATGGGTAACGGATGTAACAGATGGAAGACAATCAATCGGTTATATCCTCTGTTATCTGCTGCCATTTTTGTACTTCTAGCTTTCTGCTTTGTTTTTGCAGATGGACGATTGTCCGCATCTGCTGCAGAAATGCCAGAGATTCAACGAAGAGGCTATATTAAAATTGCTGTCAAAGATAACTTGCGTCCATTGGCATTTAAAGACGCAAGGGGTCAATTGCAGGGTTTGGAAATCGATTTAGCAAAAGCATTGACAGTAGACTTACTGGGTAAAGAAGATTCTGTTCGCCTACAGCCCGTGACAAATCAAGATCGCTTGTCAGCCGTCTTGGAAGATAAAGTTGACATCGCCATTGCTAGAGTCACAGCAACTTCTTCACGTGCTCGTTTGGTCAGTTTTAGCGTTCCTTACTACTTTGATGGCGCTGTACTCGTTACAAAAGATAATACGGTGCAGCAGTTAAGCCATCTGACAAAACGGAAAATAGCTGTTCTCGATCGCTCAAGCACAATTGCCGCAGTACGATATTATCTGCCGAGTGCTGAGTTAGTCGGAGTAGATTCTTATCAGGCAGCAATTGCTCTAGTGGAAAAAGATGCAGTTGCTGCTTTTGCTGCGGATAAGAGCGTTCTCAGTGGTTTAGTTCAACAGTATCCTCAGTATCGAATACTACCAAATAAACTATCCACAGAACCATTGTCCGTGGTGATGCCTAAAGGTTTGCAGTATGATGAATTGCGACGACGGGTGAATGCAGCGATCGCTCGCTACATCTATTCTGGTTGGCTCCAAGAACGCATCAAATACTGGGGCTTGTAATTGTAAGCTATATATTATAATCAAAAACTTATTTAATATGGCAGAACTTCCAAACAGTCTTGAAGATGCGATCGCTCAAGCCCGCGAGGCAACTAAGGCAGCACTAGCAGATGGGTACAAGCGCATACAAATTGAGTTTTTGTTTCCAGAACTCAAACCAATACCCGTAGCAGGGCAATTTCTGTCAGTTTTTGCAGAATATGGTTCCAAACTCAAGGTTTTCTTTCCCGATGCTGGCGGAGCAGCCCTTGCGAGTCGGGAGTGGACGGATGTGCCATTTAAAATTTTGGACATAGGCACTGGTAGATTGTCTTTGGAGAAAAAAATTGAGCCAGAGGACGAAATTTTCTTTCTGATTGCTCCTACTGTCGTAGAAGTAGGGGAAGTCGAAAAAATGGCTCAATTGGTTGGCGATCGCCCTATTATTATCTTGAATCCGCGCTTGGAAGATTTAGGAGCCGTGGGCATTGGTTATGCAGCGAGGCAGTTACGCGATCGCTTTATCAGTACAATTGAGAAATGCTATTATCTTCGCCCTGTAGATAATGAAACCGCAGTCTTTCGCTGTTATCCAAGTCAGTGGGAAGTCTGGTCAGAAAATAGTGGGGAGTATCAAAAGATTGCTGAACTCCCGAAAAAGCCCTCTGGAGATGAACTGGATCTTATCCTGGCTAAACAAGCTTCTGCATCTGCAACACCAGGTACACCAGTTGCGAAACAGCCCAATATGTTTAAAGGTTTGCAACGTTTCTTACGTGCGTTAAGGAATTAATTTGTTGTTAGTAGATAGTGGTTAGTGGTTAGTGGTTAATAGCTACTAACAACTAACAACCAACAACTAACAACCAACAACTAACCCCTTCTACTTTGTCTCTAACTGAGCATTTAAAGCTTTGTTAATTCTGTCACGTGTTTCTAGCAAATGAGCCTTGGTGTAATCATCATTGGAATTTGCTCCATCCAACTTTTCATTTAATTGTCGCAATTTATACCAAGCAAGCGTGCGAGCATCTTCTGGGACATTCTTCTTCCGCAATACCATACTCATTAAAAGGTCAAGATATTCTCTCTGCAAACCTCGACGCAAGCTAGATATTTTGAGGGGTTTACCGTTTGGTTTGAGCACCTCACTCCAAATTCCATTTTGTAAGGTATCAAATAGTTCTGGTAAAGTCAGTGCTTTTTCAGGTTCGCTTTTCAATTCGAGGTCTTTAAGACGGGAAAGGCGATCGCTTGAAAGCAAATCGGTTAACACGGAACCTTGCATAAATAATACCAAATCGTGAATTGGATAATCCAAGCGACCCGTTCGGGGTGTGCTTCCCCAGTGACGCCAGCGAGATGGTGCTAATTTATTCAGCAGATCTGGTGGGAAAATCAAAGCATCTTCAGCAAAGACATATTTTTGCAAAATCTCTAGTGCTTGCCGTTGCTGCTCTACAGGTACGGGTTGAAAGGGTAATTGCCCTTGGGGATTGCCTGCATGAACTCTGTAGAAAGACTGACCGCCAATGTATTTTGAAGTATAGTAAATATTCTGGACATAACTACTAAATACGGTGCCAAATCGTTCTTTGACATCACTAAAACTTTCACCTGCACTGGGGTAACTCTTGTTAAGGCGTTCCCACATTAACCGTGCATTATCTAATTGTCCCTGAGAATATGCCAGGACGTTACTGCTATTATCCCATGCATTAGAAGTTGGGTCGAGGTCTAAAACATCTTCGTCTGTGGAGTAACTTAATTCGGGTTTGTAAGATTCACTGGCAATCTTTTCTAAAAATGGCTTTTCAGCAGTTGTGGATGCAGCAGGTAGAGGCGTGTAACCGTATTGAACCACCCACTCATCATAAATACCTACCATACTGGGAAAATAATCACCCTGCTTGGTTCCTTTAGGTGCAATATTAGGTGGAATGTAGTCCATTACTGATGAGATGAGACCCTTGCTTCGGGTGAGATCGGTGTTGTTCATTTGTTCGGGAGCAAGCAAAGTACTTCCACGGAAGTTATGCCTTAACCCTAAGGTATGTCCAACTTCATGAGCAATAATAAGACGTAAATACTGATGGATATAGTTTTTTATCTGTTCGCTACTCGGAGGCGCGTCTTGTAAGAGTGACATTGCCATGGAACCAAAAGCAAACTGGTTGGCTGCTTCCATTCCGTAGCAGAGATCGAATGCGCCAGCTAATTGTGACAGGCGGTTAGTGAATCCCTCTGTTGCTTCGTTTTTGTTGGAAGTCTCATTGTTCTTAGTGTCGAAACCACTGTTGCAAAGCAGGCGTTCCTGCATCAATGATGATAGGGGAGTTCGGGCTTGTGTTTGGTTGGGTTGGACGATTTTGTGATATTCTCCCTTAAGTGCTCTTACAAAGCTGCCATCAACGAGAATATCAGCATCTAAAATTTCTCCAGTCAAGGGATTGACGCGAGATGGCCCTAAAGCAAAATAACCATCTACCGTGTTGATCCATCGAATGGTGTTGTAACGTATATCAGCAGGGTCCCAAGTCGCATCATCTGGCATCTGACGAACTTGGAGCGCATCTTTGAATCCAACTTTTTCAAAGGCTTTATTCCACATGAGGACGCCTTCTTTCACAGCATCTCGGTACTCTAGGGGAATTGCGTTGTCAATCCAAAAAACAATTGGTTTTTTAGGTGGTGAAATAGCTGCTTTGGGATCTTGTTTTTCTAGATGCCATCGGTTGATATAGCGGACGAAAGGTTCTTTGCGATCGTCATCGGACAGGTCTTGATGAGCGCTAATAAAATAACCGACTCGCTCATCTGCTAGGCGTGGGCGGTAACCGTTGTCTGGAAGTTGAGAGAAACTGTAGTGAACGCGCAAGCTAAATCCACGGCTATCTGGTAGGGAGGCATAACGGAACATGCTGCTGTCGCTACCGCTAGAACTGGAGAAATTTAAAACTGACTCAACTTCCATGTTGAGAGGGAAGGCTTTAGCATTCCCAAAATATGACTTGTCCGTGCTTGGGGAAATCCCCAAACTATAAGATAATCCTGCTAAATCTGTGAGTAGAAGTTCGCCTAAGTCTATAAGTATGGTTTTGCGCTGTGGATGGATGCTTTTGATTGGTATGGAGTAAAGAACTGAATCACTGAAAGAACGGGCGAGCGATCGCTGTTGGGGATCTCCTTCACGAGCGCGAAAATTCACATTACGAACTACAAATTGGACATTTTTATTCATCCGTTGAAAGTAAAATAAGAAGTCTTGTAAGGGCATACCACTGTAGATCCCAGCTTCACCAATACCAGATTCCAATGTTGCTGTAGCTAAGTAATTTTTACTTAATTGAGTCGGTTTAATTTCTAGATATATCTTATTCTGTTCTTTATTTCGGTATAGAGTAAACAATCCTTCGAGCTTTTCAGTATCTTTAATTACTTTGTCAAAGGCTTCAAATTCCTCCTTCGGTGCAGGTTTTGCAGTAGAGCCTGCTTTTTCACTTGTTGCTTCAGACTTATCTAAATTTTTCTGTACTTGTATAAAAGGTTGCTGTCCGACTTTCTTAGTATTATTAACAACCCAAGTAAAAGGTTGGCGTTGTGCTTGCGGTTTTTTTTGGTCAAGAACCCAGACTTGGTCTCGCTTTAGCCCCGTGCGAGAGGATGTGTCAGCATACTTTGTAGCGGATAATATATCTGTTTTTTTCACAGATAACCTATCCACCCCATCTGTTGCTTGCGTTACATCTGGTTTCTCATCCGTTGCTCTAGCAGATGACATTCCTAAAAATAAGCAATGCAACAAAACAACATAAAAGGTAAATTTTTTCATTCAATCTATCTCCAGTATTGCTCCCTATCTACTCTGTTTAATACCTACTCAACAAAGCTAATTTCGCTTCACCTGAGAGGCGATCTGGAAAAGATCCTTAGCTGCTGTACACCAGACAGTTAAATTTTTGGTGTAGTTGTTTAACTTTGTTGCTGTCTCTTACTGTAGTATTCTTCCCAATAATTGCTTCTGTCTCACATAGTAAGTATTATTCTTACATCTATCCATATTCAGTGACCAGTGACCAGTGACCAGTGACCAGTGACCAGTGACCAGAATTGGGATTTGAAGGAGTTTCAGTAGGTAGTTAGTATAAAATATAGTACTTTTTTGAAAAATAGACAAAAATTAGCAGTAAATTAACTTTTCACCCCAGTTTCGACAGCAAAAGTAGGGCGGGCGAGGACGCCCACCCCACAAGAATTAGGTTTCATAAGGTTGTGCTAGGACTTGACAACATTGATTGTGGGGACTTAAGTAAGAAACAATTCCTTGATTCCCTTACTACCAATTTCTATTGCTAGCGCCGCTAACAAGAAACCCAAAAGCTGAGTAATAATTACCTCTCCTTCTGCACCAATCCATTTATCGATCTGATTTGATAAACGTAAAATTAACCAACTCAAAAACATTGCTCCCACAATACCTGCAATTACGCTGAGGTGAGGGCTAGGAGATTCAGACATGAGTAGCATCACTGTTGTCAGAGTACCTGGTCCTGCTAGCAATGGCAAAGCTAATGGTGTAATTGCGACATCGCAATTTGACATGATAAAATAGAAGGCCAAGATAAAAGTCTTCCTCACCTACTTTTAATGGGTACTGCTCTCCAATAAAAGCAAAACCAACTCACGTTAGAGGATGTTGGTAAAGTTCTAGCGATTAGAAATCGCGACTATACAAGCGAAACCCACCTACGTGGGTTTCAAAACCTTAATTTATCGTTAGTCCGCGTAGGCGGACTTTGTTTGTATAGTAGCGATTTCTAATCGCCCAAAACTTTTAACACATCCTCTAAGTAAAGTTGAATTGAGTTGCTGATGGCTTCTGTTCAACTTCTAGGCGATCAGTATTACCTTGACAAATCCACGCTCCCCAGTAAAAGGGATGCTCAAGTGGGGTATCTTGTTCTTTGGTTTGTTGTGACAATTTGTTAACGCTTAAGAGTTCTTCCAACACTTCTATACCCAAGCTAGACTGACGCAATTCCTTGACTGTCAGCTTGCGGATGTAATTCTGGGCGTTCTGTAATGCTTCTGCACGATTCATACTATGCTGTAAGTTGTCGAAGAAACGCTCCATCAGCAAAGCAGTTGCGGTGTCAGGAACTTTCCACAGACTCATCACTAATGTCTTCGCTCCTGCGACAGCAAAAGCACGACGCAATCCAAATACGCCTTCACCAATTTTAATGTCTCCTCTGCCAGTATCGCAGGCGGATAACACAGTGAGTTCGTTCCCCCACAAGTCTAAACTGGCAATGTCTTGGGCTAGGACAAATCCTTTACCTGCTTCACGGGGTAACGTACCACCAGAGAGCCAAGTATTAGCTCCTGCGAGAGCAACCCCGGATCGCATCATGGGGTTTTTGACTGTTGACAGCGCAAAATGCTCGAATTCTTGATTCCCTACCTTGGGTGGTTCTTGCTGTATGTCTGGTAAGAACAAACCGTGAGTGGCGATGAGCATGATTTTGGGACATTCTTGGGTGGTTAAGTGTGTTTCAAGTGCTTCTGTTCCTACATATAACCGTACATCTTTGAGCTTTTTGGCGACACTTTCACCAAGAAATCTTGTCCCGTGAGCGCGGGACAAAAGGTTACCATCAAGAGTGTTGATAAATTCTTCGTTTGAGGATTGTTGTGAAGCGATCGCAGTTTCAACTTGCGTGCTTTGTGAGCTTTTCCCCACGCCCCATCTTGTTGGCTCGCTTGCTAAATCAAAATCTGGATCGGCTATGATTATAGATGTATTCGCAGTTCTTGTTGTCTGAACTCTAGAGCGGAGAATTTCGCGTCCAACTCCTAAATACGAGATGGTGTATTCATCCATAAGAAGATGTGTACCTGTCTCATCTACTGGTAAAGTTTGAAACGGCAGTAGGTTGAGGTTTCCATCTGGTGCAAATATCAAATGTTTGTAGCCTCTTATTCCTTCAAGTATTGGCTGAAAAAGTCTTTGACTGAGTTGAATGGCTGTTGTGGAAGCGTATGGTGTAATTTGGGACTTAGGTAAAGAAGCTTCTTGTCCCCACGCCAGTGTTTTTTTTGTAGCGTCAGATACCTGTGAATGAAAGACTTGAATTAGGTTATCAACAGGTTCTACTTCTCCTAAATCGATGGTTTGCACTGCATCCGGTTGCCTAGATGGTAGAATGAATGCCAGATAACGGGGAGTCTGCCATTGTTTATCTCCCTTAGCCCGGACTGCGTGAAAATCGAAAACATCAAAGCGGACAAATTCAATTAAAATCGAGTCAGTTGGTAATGCCTCAGCTACCGCAAAACGGTTAGGAAGTTGCTCAGAGAGTTGAATTTCTGGGACTTCAGATGCGAGTTGCTTTTGTAGGCGATCGTGTTGGGCTTCAAGTTTTTCTAACTGTTCTTGATACGCAGTGAAATTGTTGAAAAGAGAAGCGGAGAAAGTCAAGGTGACTAACTGCGCGTTCAACTCACCCAGTTGACGAAACTTGTCTTGAAGATGAGGATAGCGATCGCTATACAAGGCTTGGTTTTGGGCGGCGAGGGAAGCAGTTGTGAGAGCTTTGCGTTTCAGTACAAAATCCAAGGCTTGCTGCTTGGTGCTATCCGAGTCAAACAGATGCTGGTAAATTAAAGAGAGAAACAAATTAAAATTATCTCGAAGTTTCTCAATCAACGCAAAACGGTCATTGTCGGAACTAAAGGCAAACACTCGACTAATTAACTTGTCATTAATATAACTTGCTTGGATACGGTAAGACAAAGCATCCTCTAGGCGATCGCTAGCTGTTAATATAGTTGCAAGATGATTCAAACTTCGTGCAACATCTGGATGTTCTTCGCCTAGTAGCCGTTTCCTCAGTTCCAAAGCTTCTGAGTATTTCCGTTCTGCTTCAAAGTAGCGCCCAAGCCAAAGGTCTATTTCTGCCAAACTATTTAAACTGCGAGCCACATCAGGATGCTCTTCTCCTAATAAAGATTTTCTGATTCTTAAGACTTCTAAATGCATCTGTTCTGCTGTCAAATAGCGCCCTTGTAAAGCATAAATAGCAGCTAAATTACTCAGACTGCTTGCTATTTGTGGATGTCGCTCCCCAAACGCGACTTTGACAATTGCCAAAGCTTCTAGAAATAATGACTCTGCTTGAGAGTATTTAAACTGAGTGTCGTATAAGACTGCTAAGTTGTTAAGACTCGCAGCGACATCAGGATGCTTCTCTCCTAGCAATTTTTTTCTCATGGCTAACGCTGCTAGATGCATTTGCTCAGATTGAACATATCGTCCTTGCAAACGATAAATTTCTGCTAAATCGTTGAAGCTGTCTGCAATAGAAGGATGTTCCTCTCCTAGTACTCTTTTTCTAATTTCTAAAACCTCCAAATACTTTTGTTCGGCTTCTGAGTAACGTCCTTGATTTTGATAAAGCTTTCCTAGATTGTTTAAATAATCGGCGTAATCGGGATTCTGTTTACCGCGTAAGCGCTCGCACATTAATAATGCTTCTAAATGCAGCTGCTCTGCTTGGATATAACGCCCTTGGTGTAAGTAGAGCACTGCAAGATTATTTAAATTCTTTGCAATATCGGGATGCTCTGAAGTCAACAGACGTTTCCTCATAGAATAGGCTGCTAGATAATTTTGCTCGGCTTCTGGGTAACGTCCTTGTAGAAGATAAATTTCTGCTAAATTACTCAAGCTAGCTGCAACTTCAGGATGCTCGTCTCCAAAGACGCTTTTTCTCATTGCCAAAGCTTCTACGTATTTTTTTTCTGCTTCTAAATAGCGTCCCTGCTCTTTGTAATTTCCTGCTATATTATTTAAAGTTGATGCAATATAGGCATGCTCATCACCTAGCAATTTTTTCCAAATTGCCAAGGCTTGCAGAAAGTTTTCTTCTGCTTGGAAGTAACGTCCTTGTGAATCGTACAGTACTGCTAAGTTATTTAAGCTGACAGCTACATCATGATGTTCTGAACCTTGGAGGTGTTGGATTCTCTCTATGGCTTCTAAATGCTTATTTTCTGCATCTTGATAACGTCCCTGAGACTCATAGAGTGCAGCGAGATTGTTTAATGTGCGCCAGATATCGTGAGCTTCATATTCACTCGGATTATTCTTTTGGATTTTGATAATTTGTAAATAGAGAATTTCTGCCTCTTGATAACGCCCTTGCTCTCGATAAACTTCTGCTAGATTATTGAGAACGATTAAAACTTGAGGATGTTCATCTCCTAACAACAGTTTCCAAAGATTTAAGACAGTTAAGAAATATTGTTCGGCTTGAGAATAATGTCCTTGTGATACATAAAGTGCGGCTAGATTGTTTAAAGATTGTGCCACATCTATATGTTCTTCTCCAAATAATCTTTTTCTCGTATTTAAGGCTTGTTGATATAAAGGTTCTGCTTCTGAATAACGCCCTTGCATGCGGTATAATTCAGCTAAGTTGTTTATGCTATCGCAATAAGCGGGATGTTCGGTAGTTTGTGTACTTTGCGCTAACATGATGGCTTGCTTGGCAACAATGACTGCTTGCTTTAAGTCACCTTGTTGACATAGTTGAAAAACTTGCGCGTTTAGAGTGTTTAAGTGCTCGATTATTTGTGTCATAAGAGGGGGTTTTAAAATTCCCAAGAAATAAATTACCACTACTTGTGGTACGGGCATCTTGTAGTATGGGCATCTTGTGGTACGGGCGTCCCCGCCCGTCCTATACTAGTGACGGGCGAGACGCCCATACCACAAGAAATATTTGAAGACTTTCATTGGGATGCTCCTGGTTAATTTACTGTATATTCTGTGTATAAAACTTGAGAGTCTTCACTTTGATTAACAAATTCTATTAATTGTGTGAGATGAGCTTCTACTAATTCCAGGGGATTTTCGTTTCCTTGGGGTAGCCATTGCAAATTAGGCTCTTTCTGAGTCAGGACTGCTAAAACCTGTTCTTTTCCTGGTTTACCTTCCATAGGAAATGCAGTGATGGGGGAACCTTTTTGGGGTAGGCTTGTTTTGCCTGTTTCTAGCTTACTTTGAGGTGCGAAACATGATGGACAAAAACACCAAATTTGTCCTGATGTATCTTTTTGGATTAATATTAAGTATCCAGGTATTTCAAAATTGACTTCAAATTGAATATAATTACCTAAATTTACAGATTTTTCGTAACGACTGGGTATTTCCGTTCCCCAACTTAATGTTTTTTCTTTGACGACAACAAGTCCCATTTGTTCTGTAAGAGAGCCAAGTGCTGTGAGTTGTTGCCAAAGTTGGTCGAGAGGTGTTAGCTGTTGGGTCTCTTCATCTTCTGAAAATGGCATAACAATATCTTGCCACTTTAAGTCGAGTTCTTCACAAATTGTCATAAATATCTCCCTTTGAACGGGTTTACCGTTGAAAAAGTTATTGACTGTAGACCAAGATGCAACTCCTCTCTCATTTACCAGAGATCTCTGGGTCAAGCTTAACCGTTTTAAAGCTTTTCTAGCCTGTTGCGTACCTTCTGCGGATGCGGTGAGAGAACTTCTAGGCATGGTAAGTCAAAATATATGAGTTATTTTCTTAAGTCATATACAAAGTCATATACTTTCGTCAATTACTCGTATACATACTCATATACGTCCTTGCAATAATCAAATTAGATGGACGGCGAGGGATTGGCTACGGTGTACACATAAATTGAATTTACATCCTTAATCCCTTTGGAGGAATGAAACTCAACAATTCGATTTAATGTTGGGTTTCGTTCCTCAACCCAACCTACGATGTCTTAATATTTACTTAATCATTTATGTTCACTATAGAACATCTCAACTATGCATGGCTGCAAGTCCGCGCAGGAAGTAAAGCAGCTGGTGTGGATGGTATTTCTGTTGACTTATTTGAGTCAATAGCTACCGAGGAGTTACGGAATTTGGCCTTCCAAATTCAGCATGAAACTTACACAACAAGCCCTGCTAAAGGGTTTTATGTACCTAAGAAAAATGGCGGTAAGCGGTTGGTTGGGATTTCAACCGTGCGCGATCGCATTGTTCAGCGATCTTTTTCCGTCGATAGGTGGAGTTTGTTCGCTCACTGCGATGATTTCAACCGTGCGCGATCGCATTGTTCAGCGATCGCTACTCGATGACTTGTATTTTCCCTTAGAAGATACATTTCTGGATTGTAGTTACGCTTATCGTCCAGGACACAATATTCAGCAAGCGGTACAGCATTTATATGGATACTACAAGTATCAACCCAAATGGGTTATCAAAACAGATATCGCTGATTTTTTTGACAGTCTTTCTTGGGCGTTATTGTTAACGGCGTTGGAGGAATTGCGGCTTGAAGCAATTATACTGCAGTTGCTCGAACAGCATCTGAAAGCGGGCATCCTCATTAACGGACAATACCGCAACTTTGGCAAAGGAGTCTTGCAAGGCGGTATCCTTTCTGGGGCGTTAGCTAATTTATACCTGACTGATTTTGATAGAAAATGCCTCAACCAGGGGATGAATTTAGTGAGGTACGGTGATGATTTGGTGGTCGCTTGTAGTACTTTCTCAGAAGCTAACCGTATTCTTGACAAAATTATTGCTTGGTTGGGAGAGATTTATTTAACTCTCCAACCTGAAAAAACACAGATTTTTAGTCCTGATGATGAGTTTACCTTTTTAGGTTATCGCTTTGCTAAGGGTGAAGTTTACGCACCACCTCCACCAGAACCAGTACGGGAAGGGGAATGGGTTATTAATGATTCTGGTACGCCTTATTTTCGCCGCAAACCAAGACCAACAAAACCCGTTTCCCGTCCTCCCAAAGCTTGCAGTATTGGCAAACCTATCAATTTTCCCAGAGCAACACTTTCACATTACTGGCAGGATTTTATGAGCACATTATATATCACAGACCAAGGTGCTTACTTAAGTGTTAAGAATCAGCAATTTCAGGTATTTTATCAAGGGGAACTCAAAATTAAAGTTCCAGTTGTGCGAGTGAGTAATATTGTGATGTTTGGTTGTTGTAATGTTTCTCACGGTGCGGTGAGTATGGCGCTAATACGACGGATACCAATTATGTATCTTTCGCAAAAAGGGAGATACTTTGGACATACTGCTGTACAAGGAAGTGCCAAAGTAGAATATTTGACACGACAAGTCCAGTGTTGCGAAAACCCAGTGTTTACTCGCCAACAAGCAGAAGCGATCGTTGCTGCAAAACTCCATAACTCTCGCATTTTGTTGATGCGTTTAAATCGTCGTCGGGAAACAGAACTTGCAACACAAGCGATCGACTTGATGGATGTTTTAATCGATAGCTTACCCAAAGCAGATAGCATGGATGCGCTGCGCGGATATGAAGGAAAGGCTGCTACGATATATTTCCAGGCGTTAGGTTCTTTATTTACTGGTTTCTTTGCTTTCGATAAACGCACCAAACGTCCGCCGACTGACCCAATTAATAGTTTAATGAGTTTGGGCTACACTTTATTGAGTCAACAAGTCTTTTCTTTTGTTCAATCTGTTGGACTGCATACGCATTTTGGAAATTTACATACTCCCCGTGATAACCATCCAGCTTTGGTGAGTGATTTGATGGAGGAGTTCCGCGCTCAGGTTGTGGATTCGTTTGTCAGTTATATTGTGAATAAAAAAATATTAACTCCTGAAGATTTTACTCCTCCTGACGAGCGCGGAGGTGTATACTTACAAGCAAGTGCGTTGAAGAAGTATCTCAAGCATTGGGAAGAGAAATTACAGTCTGAAACGACGCATCCCAATACTGGGTATAAGGTGGCTTATCGTCGTTGTATTGAGTTACAGGTGCGGGAGTATGTTGCTTGTTTAACGGGTGAGGTTGAAGTTTATCGTCCCATGACTTGGAAACTGTAACCTAGTATACCATTTGTGGGATAGACACAACGGCTGAAACCCTTATTCTTTCGTTCTATCCCACAAATTACTATCCTGGTAAGGGTTTGAAGTGTTGATATGGCACACTTATTGCAACTAATTCTCAATTATTGGAAGCAAAATTTGCATCCCACAAAAAAGTGCTGTAGAATTACCTCAGGGCAAGGCTTTCGAGCGGTAGCCTTTGGCTTTTTATAAGTCGAATCAAAATGGAAACCTGCTTTCTTAACTCCTATGACCGCAAGGTCGCCACATCTTTGGCTTTTTATAAGTCGAATCAAAATGGAAACCTGTTCTTTAGCAACAGCGGGAGCTACTGTTAAAAGACTTTGGCTTTTTATAAGTCGAATCAAAATGGAAACAAACATCATCATTATAGGCTGTGATGGCGATAGTTCTTTGGCTTTTTATAAGTCGAATCAAAATGGAAACTTTAGCCGGCGTCTAATCCATCATCAGGTGGAAAAACTTTGGCTTTTTATAAGTCGAATCAAAATGGAAACTAGAATTTAATACCCGATTCCGAATTGCCGTCATGCTTTGGCTTTTTATAAGTCGAATCAAAATGGAAACTTGACACAGAACAAATTGAAATTAAGCGGTTAAATTCTTTGGCTTTTTATAAGTCGAATCAAAATGGAAACTTCGGGAGTATTTAACTCCATAAATTCAATCAACTCCTCTTTGGCTTTTTATAAGTCGAATCAAAATGGAAACTCATCTTCTGAAACTTCACCATCTCCTTCAATAAGACTTTGGCTTTTTATAAGTCGAATCAAAATGGAAACAATACTGAAACATTCCAAGGCCCAAGCGGGTGCTGGCTTTGGCTTTTTATAAGTCGAATCAAAATGGAAACTTTAACTACTGCGACAAAAACAACTTTTCCTTCAACTTTGGCTTTTTATAAGTCGAATCAAAATGGAAACCTATATGTAGACTTTTGACCTCTACAAGCTTCTCCCATTGCTTTGGCTTTTTATAAGTCGAATCAAAATGGAAACTTTAATGGAGGATCTTTAACTGGAGGTATTTCAAAGTCTTTGGCTTTTTATAAGTCGAATCAAAATGGAAACTTTATATTGTTTTTTTCTTCTTGAGCCATCTCCATCTTTGGCTTTTTATAAGTCGAATCAAAATGGAAACCCTAGCATAACTTCCTATAAAACCGTTAGCCTCTAAACTTTGGCTTTTTATAAGTCGAATCAAAATGGAAACAGCGGAACTGCCTAGAATACTGCTCCCCCTGCTGAGGGGCTTTGGCTTTTTATAAGTCGAATCAAAATGGAAACAAAAATGATGATCGTTGAAAAACCATAAGAAAAAACTTTGGCTTTTTATAAGTCGAATCAAAATGGAAACAATATTGATACTGTCACCGGATGTTTGATTACACTTTGGCTTTTTATAAGTCGAATCAAAATGGAAACTTTCCAGGGGTTAACAGATCCCAGGTTGGACGACCGCTTTGGCTTTTTATAAGTCGAATCAAAATGGAAACTGTAACGCCAAGTTGCTTAGCATCAACAAAGCCTTGCTTTGGCTTTTTATAAGTCGAATCAAAATGGAAACTCCTGCTCAGCGATTTGAGCATCTGACCATCTCCCCAACTTTGGCTTTTTATAAGTCGAATCAAAATGGAAACTCGGGATCGGCTAAAACAAAATCAGAAGAGTTGGACTTCAATACTGCTCGGTTAAGGAAATCAGGTAGATTGAAACTCTTGATATATCGTTATCTACGACGCTCGAAAAGGTCTTAACCGAGCAGTATTGAGTTGGACTTTGGCTTTTTATAAATTGAAGAAAATTTGAATAGCTAATTTTTTAGCGGTAAGAAATTTATCCCAATACTACAGCGATCGCCAACTTTATCGGAGCATCCCACTCCGATTTTTTCATGACTAATCCCAAGTCATATAACTCATATACAAACTCATATAAAAATCGCTTTTACTCAGATACATACTCATATAGGCATCTGCGAAGATGGAATTAAGTCAAAAGGAAAAAGATAAAAGGTCAGTCACTGGAATGAAGAAATTTCTTCAAATCAAGCCAGAGACAAACCTAAAAAATAAAAATTCTTTCTTACTTTGACTTTACACTTTTACTTCACAGAACCCATGTCTACTATATACATCACAGATCCAAATGCCTCATTCAAACTTCAAAACAAGTACTTGAAGGTATTTCAACAAGAGAGACAACGTTTCTTAATCCGCATTAGCAATATTAGTCAATTCATCATCTTTGGTAATATCAAATTGCCAAAAGATATCGTGCAGATTATCCGGTTAAATCAAATTCCCGTCTTGTATTTAACCCAAACTGGTGAATATATCGGACGTGTAGAAAACCCCTCTCCAGTCCAAACTCAATACTTAACTTACCAGCGCCAACGCCTGCGTGATACTGAATTTAACCGCGCTACAGCAGAAAGTATAATTTGGGCAAAATTGCACAATCAACACGCTTTTCTGCAAAATTGGACTCGTCAGTACACATTCCAAAATACCGATCCCACAATCAAACGCACATTAAATTACTTGGAATTGTTGATGGATAACCTATCAGTTGCACCATCCATTAACGAATTGCACGAGTATATTCACGAAGCAGACAGTATTCACTATTCTGCTATTGCTTACCTACTCGCCTTCCATAACCAATGTCCCCCCATAACAACAAAACAAATTAACAAATTCTTAACTCTGGGACATCAACTCTTACATCAATATGTTTACACCCATCTCCAAACCGCAGGACTTCACCCAGATTATGGAATTTTATACTGCGATCGCGATCGCGAACTTCCTTTAGCATGGGACTTGAGTGCAGAATTTCGCGCACCCATAGTTGATGACATGGTGTTGCATTTTACCCGTCATCTTGCTAACACTAATGGAAATGGGAAGAAATCTTACACTCTTATCCAACGCTTTCTGCAACATTGGGAAGGAAAATTGAAAACTTTCGTACTGCATCCCTATGCTGGAGAAGTCACTTACCGTCAATGTATAGATTTGCAGGTAAGGGAATATATTTCATCTTTGATAGGTGATGTAGAATATTACCGCCCCTTGGCATTAAAATTTCACCCAAATCCTCTCAATTTCACCAATATCGCTGAAACCCAGAAACCGATACTAACCTTGGTGAAGTAGTTATGTTTTACTTAGTTTGCTACGACATTGTTAGTGACACCCGTCGCAATAAAGTGTCAAAACTCCTTGAAAGCTATGGGTTTCGCGTGCAAAAGTCTGTGTTTGAGTGTGTCTTGGATGAGAAGCAATTTGAAAGCGTATCCAAATACCTGACACGACTTGTGAACCGACGCGAAGACCAAGTGAGATTTTATCCCATGACTGCACACAGTCGTTGCAAAGTTGCAGTCGTAGGAACGCAACCTGAATTGAGCATTGATGATGCAGCATTTATAGTTTAGCGACTGCGGAATATTTCTTAGCTTTTTACCTACTCATCATAACCAAAATGAACGTTTGGAAACAACCACGCGCTCCACCGTCGCGTCAAAAAATACAATGTAGAAACGTTGCATACAATGTCTCTACAATCCAAAATCCAAAATCTAAAATCCAAAATCGTATGAGCGTTTACTTTCGGTCAAGTTTGGACATTGGGAAATTATTGAATGCAAATTCAATCTGTCAAGTTTTGTTTGATTTTTGCTCCTAAAACCCAAAAACAACTTGATGATTTACCAAAAAAAGACCGCAAGCAATACGACAAAGCTTTTGAATGTTTCGCTAATAATGGTCCTGCTTATCGCAGTTTGAGAACTCATCGCTATCGCAACAAAGATGGTAGTGATATTTGGAGTTCTTCTGCATCTATGGCAAAACGATTTTATTGGCGTTATGTAAAAGGAGAAATTATTGAAGTAACACACATAGATTCACATTAGACATCTCCGAAAAAGAATATAGAGACGTGTCATGGCGCGTCTTTACAAGGAGTGTACTTCCAACCTCTCACTCATCACGCTACTCATCATGTCTAATCCCCGTCAAATAACGGCACGCGAACTGCACTTAATTTTACTCTACAGTCATTGGGAGTTCGGTATGTTACCAGCAGACTTTTACGCAAAGTGGGATGTAAGTTACGAACAAATGGCTTTGATATGTTCCCGTTCTGAATCTACTGTACGTGGTTGGTTTAGAAAAGGTAAAAAGCAACGTCACCCAACGCGCAATGATTCACTACATCTCGCTTTTATGGACTTATTGCTCGAACATTTTGAGGAGATTCCCCATGAAGTCTTGCAATGGTTACAACTCAATGAAATTTCAAAATTACACGAATAATCTTGTTTGTCAATAGCATCTTGCTCTGTCTTCACAAGTTTGTCCTAGCTACAGTGGTATGAGTTAATTCAAAGTTAGCGATCGCTTGCGGTAATTCGCATTGTTGAGATACTTCTCAGGAGTGCGAAATACTTCAGAAACAATTGCTTTGAATTAGCTGGCTTCATCTGAAGTCGATGTAATGGAAACGAAACAGAAACGAAATCTCACAGTTTTTACTGATATCACATCTTGTGGGATGGGCGTCCTCGCTCACCCATTTTCTTGACCAGGAAGTTAAAGCGCAACTACACCCCAAACATTCTTTATACTTTAACTAAGTTTTTTCGTATTGACCTACTTATGCAGTATTATAAAAAAATAAAGGTAAAAAATCGCTGAGTTGCTTTGGGAAGTGTGGCAATGACACAAAAGACAACAGAGATTATTCAATCTCAACTGCTAGAAGTCTTGTCTCAATTGCCTGTGTCTTGGCAAGAGCAAGTCTTAGACTTCACTATTTCTCTACATCAGAAAAAACTGACTCAGCAATGGAATGCAATTTCTGATGAAGAAGCAGCGATGCTAAAAGCTGAATTTGCTGAGGAAGATTTAGCTTTTGCACAAGCAGCTTTAGCCGATTATCTTCCCCTGCTTCAGAAAGAGGATAAAGTTTGATGCGAGGAGATGTTTATTTAGCAGATTTGAATCCGAGTCGGGGTTCAGAGCAAGGAGGTATTCGACCAATTATTATTGTTCAAAGAAGTACACTCGATCAATTCACAACAACAGTAGTAGTTGTTCCTGTAACTAGTAATTTACGACGTGCTAAAGTACCAGGTACAATAGTTTTACCTGTAGGTGAAGGTGGCTTAATACAAGAATCTGTAGTGCTTTGTTATCAAATTGTTGTTATTGATAAGCAGAGATTAATGAAAAAATTAGGGACTCTTTCTCCTAATTACTTATTGATGCTAAGAGAAGCATTAAAATATACATTAGAGCTTGATAATTTTGAGAATGAAAATACAGAAGAATAATTCGCGATCGCCTCAGTAAGTCGGTGGGTAAATTTATAACAAACTTGGCGATCGCACGAATACCCCCCTGAAGGGTTACTTGCAAAGAGAGTTCCTCAACCCCTACACTATTTTTCCAGTATCAATCAGGCTGAGTTAGGTAACCCCCAAGAGCAACCAGTTGCAATCAGCTTGTTGCAACTGACCATAGCGTCGGAAGAGCAAATGGTCACACAAGCAAAACAGTTAATTGAAAGGGTCAAGGCTTCTGAGCCAAGCACTCTACCGCAGGATGACATAATAGAGGTAATCACAACTATCGCCGTTTACAAATTCATTAATCTCAGTCGTGTAGAGGTAGAAGCCATGTTGGGAATTGATTTAGAGCAAACTAGAGTTTATCAAGAAGCGAAAGCTGAAGGTCGCCAAGAAGGTCGTCAAGAAGGTCGCCAAGAAGGTCGTCAAGAAGGTCGCGAAGCATTAAAATTGGAATTAGTATCGCCAATGTTAGCGCGTGGGATGACACAACAAGAGGTAGCAGATTTACTAGGGCTAACCCTTGCACAAGTTCGGCAAATTGCTCAAGCAGAATCTTAAGAACGATTTAGATTCAAGTCGTTATTCGCAACCAGATTATTTGACGAAATAATCATTAAGAAGGATTGATACTTAAAAAATTTGTGCTTGTGTTTGTTTTTGCTTTAACTTGTCAAAATAGCGTTGGCGACGGGGATTGTTAACTCCAAAAATAGTCACAACATCAAAACCTTGATTGTCAAAACCTGTCTCCCTGAAAGGACTACCAACACGTGCAATCCAAATAGGCGATCGCTCGTTAATTGAACCGCACAATTGGCGATCGTAACCGTTTTCCCCTCTCGCTTCTTGATGCAATAATGCTAAAGCTGGGGGTTTACCGCCTATCATGTTACCTTGAATGCAGATAATACGACAATTGCTGTCAATCGCTTCAGCCCAATTACCATTATTGTCTGCTGTTCTAGGTTGAGTAGAATCGCAAACTAACCCTGTTAATGTTGAGAGATGTGTATAAAAGTAATTCAACCGACTGCGAAACCGATTCTGAAAATTTTCTAACTGCGGCGGACAAAGCCAATATTTATTCTCTTGATTTAAGCTGATTAACTTAACACTCGAACCACGCCACCAAGGAGCAGAATTTCTATCTTGTCGGGAATAACAAGGTCGTCTTGCTCCTTGACCGACACCACCCATGTGAAATGCTAACCAAGTTAGACTTGCTAAGAGATTGGTAAGAGCATTTTGCTGCTCTGGTAGCAATTTTTTAAACAAGGGTGATTGTCGTACAATCAAAGTCCCTGTTGCAAATCCACACGCCTCGTCTCTCTTGCTAGCGTTATCGCGTACAACTCTACCATCAGGAATTTCTAACTGAAACATTCCCATCCTAGCTTCAGGGTCGATACCTCCAAAAACTCCTAATTCCCAATCCTTAACTACGCTTGCGTCTAATACTCCCAATGCTAACGTCCGGAACCAATAACGTAGTATGGAACGAAATGCAGGAGAACGAACCTCAGATTGTGCGATACCTGGAGGTTTCCATTCAGATTTCTCTCTTTTTTCTTGCCAATTATTAAAATACTGTCTCCCATGAATTAATTGTCCGCGCAGTTGGAATCTTACCGAGAGAATTTCTTTAGCCTTCTTTGGTTGTTCCTGTTGAGTAACAATTTCAAACGTTCCGTAACCGCTATTCACTCTAGAACCGATACCTTGAGCAAGCCCTTTAAACAACCAGCGCTGTACGTGTTCAAGAATAATAGAATCTGCTCCACTGACCAAACGCAATCCAATTATAAACCTGGGTTTGCGAAGTGATAAAAAGACATTCGGATTCGCCCTGTACTGCGGAATGCGATCGCTATCCCAAGTCCAGATAGAATTTGCCATATCAGGTACCAATCCTTCCATCTCGTCTTCATCGTCCGTCTTTGCAAACGGTAACGGGTACGCATCTAAAAAAATCACCTTTCCCATACAAGGCGTAGGTTCAATCTCACCAAAAATATCCCGGACTTGTTCTGGAGTTACGCGAGGTGCTTTAGTGGTCAGTTCACGTTCCGCCATTTCTCGCGCCACCCCTTTTAAGGTTGTACTGGGGATATAAGGTATTCCCAAAGCATCAAAAGCAGGTAGCAACATTGACTCAGGACCGCGCATTCCACCCACGCGAACCCGCCAAGTTGCTTTCACTTCAAAGTGTACTGCAGCCATTCGTCGCGTTCGTTCTGTAAGTTGCAGCAAGCGATCGCTATAATCGCTACGACTTAGTAACTCATCCAAGAGTTCTAGAACTTCACCATTATTGACCAAGCTAACTTGCGAATTCCCATCAGGATTTTCTCGCAAAATTCGCATCCAGCGTAGATATTCAACAAAACTTGCGTCGGTTCCGGGATTGGGATTACCGTGTAAAGGATGATTTAGCCAAGGATTTTTAGAAATTGCCATTGCGAAGAACTCCTAAAGTGTTGTCAAAATTCTTTCTCCTTTCTTTTTCTCTGCGCTCTGGTGCGTCCTCTGCGGTTTTATTCTTTTTATGTAAAAAACCGCAGAGGCGCAGAGGACACGGAGGAATAAGAGTGAGAGAGGTAAGTCCTAACTCATTCAGACATTATTTGTTTTTTGTTTGGCGTACAGAGACTCAGCCCAAAATGAAAACTCACGCGCCACCTGAAGCGCAACTCCTGTTACTCCCAAGTATTCCGAAGCTGACATTTGAGTGAGTCTATCTAAACCTGGTAAACCTTCAAGAGGATTAGAGCGATCACTGGGAAAGACTAATTGGCTTAAGGTTTTAAAAAAACACCTCACAACCTTCTGCTTTTGCGCTTGATTGACTAATGCAGCATCTTCACCTTTTAATCGCAGTAATCCCCAAGTAGCAATATAGGTATACAATTCAACAGCTTGATTTTTCTGTTCGTCGTGATGTTTGGAATCTTGAGTGCTATCTTTAACATCTTTGAGATTTGTATAAACCTTGATAGAAATTTTGCGAGGATCGTAGTTTATCATTTGTTTTCCTATTTGTAGTTACTCTTTCTTCTCCTCTTTCTTTGCGCTCTTTGCGTCTTCGCGGTTCATTTAATTAAGTAATCTTCGTTCGAGATCAGAGTAATTCTGTTGTCCATAATTCCACCAAACCCCGTCCCAGACTCTCTTGTCCGCCAAACTGCCAAATATTTTGGTTATCAAATATTTGCTTTAATTCAGCACAAGCAGTATTACCATTACCGTTAGCAGTCGTCGTATTCCCCCAAGGAAAATACATCAAAGTTTCTGGTGGAATTGCTTCTTCATAGCGAAAACCAGCATTTTCTGCAAGGACTTTACCTTCTCCCAAATTTACCCGTACTTGCTGCCATAGACTTGTTTGAATGAGAACTTTACAATCAGTATCAGAGAGAATTAATGCCTTATTAATTGTCTCTGATACCTCATTCCCCTTAGGAATATAATCCTTCCAATCTGACCATTCATGAAGTTCTGAAGCTTGAAAAATTGCATCTTTTAAATAAAGTTGACTTTTATGACTACCGCTAAAACTCACTGGCTCAGGTAAAGGTAAAGTTGGATTGTATAACCGCAGCCAGCGTCTTAGTAAAAATGGCGATGTAATCCAGACAATCCCATGACTAAGAGAAGGAATTGGAAACCAAAGAATTGCAGCATCTCCAATCCAAAGTGCTCCTTGAGTTAAGTTATTATCTCCGTGCTGCTGTACGTCTTCAATAGTGTTTCCCCATAAAATCTTCTGTTTCTCTTTTGGAGTGCTAGCTCGAATTCTCCCCCTAATTCCACCCCCAGACATATAGGGTAAATCTGTATGTGCTTCGCGAGCGATTCCAACTGTATTCCCTTCTTGACTCGCTCCTCCGGTATGTAATGGCGATAATAGATATATATAAGATATGTTAGTCTTCACAGTCACTTGCTCCAAAGTAAAATTCCGTAATTTAAACTAGCTAGCGTATCCAACCACTTCAACTCAGGTTTAGTCTCTACCTGACTTTTCTCCCGTTCCTGCGATCGCAACTCATAACTCGGCAAAACCCTACCAATATCACCTACCCCATGCTTAAAACAATACACTGTACCAGGTCGTACAAACGCCCGTTGGGGTAACATAGGTGTTTTCGCAAAGACTGATTTACCACCCCAAAGAATTGCGCGATCGCTCACACAACTCCTCAGATATTCACCCCAAGCATGGGGATAAACACCATATATATGTTTTTCCGGTTCGCTTTGAGCAAGTCCTGGAGTCAAAAGGTAAGCTTTGCGACTCTTATCAGATGGTTGCTTAAAGGATTCAATCTTCTCCCAATCGGGTAAACTCTCAAGAGGAAACACCAAAGCATGGTGTCCTTCACCACCCAAACGCACAACAGATGATTCAATTGTGGCATCAATTGCAACAACCAATTGCCAATGAGAATGCAAGCGAACTGCAACTTCAGTAAAATAACCATCTTCATTTTTTACCTGTCGCTGACCTGGTTCCATTTGAATGTGCGGTAAAACTTGGATGCTCCAAGGGTCACAATGAAAATCTTTAGGGTCGGTTAAACTTTCTCCTTGGAGGTAACGAACTAAAGCCGAAGCCTTAATCCAAGAAGTGGGACGACCGCTAACCCATTCATCCTTTCCCCTTTCCTCAAGGCTATTGCTTGCGCTCTCATTCTCCAAAGCTGTCGGAGGAACCATTGGTAAAAGTTGGATATTGGGCTGACCTTCAGATTTATTTTGAGAAAGAGAACCCGAACTACAAGTGATATATTTCCACTCAGGGCTGTTAAGATTTAACGGTTGCAAGCAAACAAGACGCGACCATTCTTTAAGTTCTTCAATTTTGTCATATTCTGGATTTTCCTCTGGGTTTTGACTGCGCTGCTTCACACACAGCAAATCTTTGGGAGTTGGGAGCCAAAGTTCTTTCCCTGATAACGTATCGCGCAGCAAAAATGGTCCGAGAAATTGTAGCTTTAATTTAGACTTTTGCTGATCCGCGATCGCTTCTTTGGACTTAACAACCGAACGTAACGCTTGAAAAACAGTATTTGGCATTGGCGGAAACATCCCCTTCGCCCAAGCTCCTTCTCCTGGAGAGAAAGGTTTTGCTTCACGAAAGAGTAAGACATTGAGTGGCTCAATTGCGTACCATTGCATAATTTGTCATTTGTCACTGTTAAAAACTCAATGTTGGGTTTCGTTCCTCAACTAATGTTGGGTTTCGTTCCTCAACCCAACCTACTGAATGTTGGGTTTCGTTCCTCAACCCAACCTACTGTTAAAAATGCTGTGAATCTCAACAACATGGCAATATCTTGGGGTTGACTTCCTAAAGCGAGCGTCTTGCTTGGGCGAGTGGTTTCCCTCGTACACCAAGCCCACTCTTCCCAAGCATCCAACCACTTCAACAATGGATTTTCAACTGCTTGGGGAATTTCTGCATCTCTGCTGGATAACACCACTTTTGCCACTTTTTGAAATAAGCGATCGCTTGAGGTAATCTCAGCATGACGGGGTAATTCCTCCGCTAAACGATACAAAACTGGACTCAGATCGAGGTTGTCGTATCTTTGACTTGCTTGGATAAAATCCCACCACCCTGTCAGTAAATGACCTTTCATAAATGCTTCCAAAGTATTCCCCGAACTGTAAATGACTCGGAAGCACAAACCATCTTTGTCAGGAATTTTTTTCCCTTCACCGGAGTTTTCTCTATTGGGAACAACTCCACCTACCAACTTTTTCGCTCCTTCTTTTTCCGCATCCCACAGTTTTTCCAACACCGTCGGTAAAGGAACACTTTTGTGAGCAATGACAATTCCCAAACTCATTGTTGCTTCTTCACCCATTGTGAATAACGGACGAAGGGGAATAGCAGATGGAGTTGGCTTTTGATTTAAGTTTTGTGTATCCCATTGCCAATAACCACCTTTATCAATAAACTCTCCTTGTGGGTCTTTTGCACCGCACCAAGCAGCACGAAGAGAAAGCAAAAATCCTGGTAAATCTGCGAGAGGTAGTGCAGCCATAACATCATCACCACCACTATAAATCACCCGTCCGCAAAAACGCTGCTCGGTAATATAAGGGACTAAACGGTTAGAGAAATCTAGTAAAGCTCGATTGAGTCCAATGTGAGTTGCGGGTCCCATGCGTTTGCGAGTTGTTTCAAGTAATTCCCTTAAATCTTCATCGTTGATGTTGCTTCTATCCAATAAATCGTCAACAAGATAGTTTTGGTAAAACTTCAACTTGCGTCCGTTAACATACCCCCCCATCCCATCACCATCACCAAGTACCAACACCCACCAATCCGCAGGACTAGCATCACCAAAGTGTTTTTTTTGTACTTTATCAAGAACAGTCCGCAGTGTGTTGGTTTCACTTGGATTTAAATTCATGTCATCAGCCAGCCATTTGCTAGAAAACATGACACCGTTATAACCGTTCCCGTAATTTGTCCTCCCTTGTAAAGCAGCATCAGCACGTTTAACTTGGAAAGGACGACGAGTGCGAGAACAAAATATATCGTGTTTTGACTTGAGTTCTTTGTCAATTTCGTGTCGCAAATCATTCCAATATTCTGCAACTTTTTCGGGATAATCGGTAGCAAAACGTGCAGCAGCTATAGAACAAAGATTGGGGAAACGAATCAAATTTTCATAGTCATCATCGCTATCATTTAAAACAACTCCCAACGATTCAGCAACACCACCATGTTTCCAAGCCATCCGCTTAGTTAATTCAATAGCATTCAATTTTTCCGAACCATTAAATAATCCAGGATAAGCAAGTCCCATCACGCGCCAAAATAAACGTAATGATTCTGAAGGAATTCCCAATCCATTTTGAAATTGTTGGTAAACAAACCGAGGATGCACTGCACTATACTGACCGGAGAGAGTTGAACGTTCCCCAGGTGCAACGGGAATTTGCCAAGCACGAGTATTTTTAATAACTCGAATTGTATTACCAAGACGTGCTTGTAAGCTTCCCCACAAAGAACCAACATTAATTTTATGATAAGCTTTGAGTTCGGCTTGGCTGGGGATGTCGATCATTGGTCTAGCAATCTGATTTTGCAATTTTACCCATTCTGCTATCAACTCTTGGCGTTGATTTTCTTCCAAATTTGTTGTGTCAATTTCTAAGGATTGTTGGGGATGTCCTAAGGGAACGCCAACAAAGTATGTTTCCCAGGTATTTTCAATTTGAGCATCCCATAATTTATTCCATTCCCAACATCCTTGTTGACAAAATTGCTTGAGTTCTTTTTTTAAATTTTCTAACTCAATATTTGGAAATTCACCAAAAATTTGATGAGATACTTGTTCAAATTCCTTTTCATTTTTTAGTAGATTTCTGACTTTTTCTTTAATACAGCCTCGCACTTTATGACTCATCTCCAACCAGCGTGCTTTGAGATTTTTGTCAAGTTTCTTGCCCAAGTCAGTTGCACTTCTTTGATTGGGAACTAAAACAGTAATAACATTGGGTAAACCTGCTGTACTTAAACTTTGAGCTTGGAGATTATTATCATGAAAATGCTTTGCAGGATTGTGATATCCTGGAAAGTTAGGAATTTTTAAGGCATCATTTTTAAATAGGAACGCATCAATTATTTCCTGATTCCATAAAGAAGGAGTAATCACTGCATCCGGTCCGTAAACTTTTGCTGCTTCAAAACAAAGTAATGCACTGAAATAATGTAGTAAAAATGAACCACCCCAAAAGTCAAGAAACTTCCGCGATGATTTGATAAATTCTTGGACTGGAGAAAAAGTAAATAATAGTAAATAGGGAAGTTTGTCCAACTCATCTCCGAGTTTTTCCTTCACAGGAAGAGAGACAGTTGAATTTCCTTCTTGCTGTTCCACCACAGGAACAGAGGTTAAGTTTGACTCGTGAAAAATTGCTCCAGTTAGCGCAGAAACCGTACTTTGGTAACTGTGCAACGGACAGTCTGGTAAAATGCGGTGTGTGGGAATCAGCAGAGCATTTTCTGAATCTTGACGTGCGAGTTGTTCGGGAAAGTACCGCCAAAACCACCAAAATACTTTGATGACATCCTCTTCGTCTGCGATTGTACTAATATCTATGGGAGTATTAAATGCTGAAACATTGATATTTTGTTCCTGTCCGCTAATGGGATGGCGAACTGCAATGTTATTCCTCTGTCCATAGGGCGCAGTTGAATTCAGGTTAATTCTATCAGAAGAACTACTAATACTTGTCGTTGTCTTACCGCCAAGATTCTCCCACCAGTTCTGCAATTCCTGTAAATACGGGGTTAAACACTTTAATCCCTTATAGATATATGATGTATCTGTACCAAGCCAATCGATAGTTTCAAGCGATCGCACTAACGCATACAGCTTGCGGTGATAAACATTCATGGTAATTACTAGTGACTTAATTGCAATTTATACCATTGACTTGCAATTCGTTCTCGTTTTTATGTGAATGACAAAAAAGTATATATTTATACATTAAAGTCAACTTTTGGTTACTAAGTTTTCAGTAGCTCTATCAAAGCATAATGGGAGAGCGAGAACCCCGGTAAATAAGTGCGAAACCGGGAGCATCCCAATTTGGCACAAGCCTGCAAGAATAGAATTCTCTTGCTATACAAACAAAGTCCACCTACGTGGACTTAATATAGAAGTCCGCGCAGGCGGACTTGGTCTGTATAGGCGTGATTTCAATCACAAGCGTGTTTTTTCCAAATTGGGATGCTCCCGCGAAATCGGGGTTCTGATACTTCAATTATCGTCAGGACTTACGCAAAAATTGCTAGAAACCTTGATTTATCGAACCGCCAAGACGCCAGAGCGCCAAGAATTCGATTTAATAAGTAAAATTTATGAAAATCTGTTGATTAATTAGATAAGCTAAAAAAAAAAGTAGAAATCAAAGCAGTTATGTTCAAAAATGCAAAAATTGCTATAACCAGTGACCAGTGACCAGTGACCAATGACATGGATACCTTTGAAGGAACGGATCGATAACCTACCCCTTGTTCTTGCGGGACCAATCCTCAGAAGAACCGATATACATTCTGTGACTGTATGGGTGGCTTTGAAAGAGAGCCGCACTGTAACTTTAAAAATCTTTGATATTCGTCATAAATTACTATTAACAGGAAGCCAAAAGACTATTCGTCTTGGGACATATTTACATATAGTTGCTGTCACTGCCAAGTCTTCATCATCAGATTTACTTTCCTATGGGGAAAATTATCTATACAATTTGGACTTTGGTAATGAGGAAACACTGAATCAAGCAGGTGTCTTAAGTTTGGATGGTTCTATCAAAGACATTGCGTATCCTCGATATGACTTGCCAACTTTTGCACTCGTACCCAATGATATAAACGATGTGCGAATTATTCACGGTTCATGTCGCAAACCTCATGGAGAAAGTTTAGATGCATTAGCAGCACTAGACAAAATCATTAGAGAAGCATTAGAAGAAAATCCTAAAAAACGACCTCATCAACTTTTCTTGACAGGTGACCAAATTTATGTAGATGATGTCGCAGATACTTTACTTTTCACGATCCTGGATGCATCTCAAACTCTTTTAGGTTGGACAGAACCACTTCCAGATGTTAATCATCCTGAAGAGTTAAATCCAGGTCAACGCAATGATTTAGCAACGCATACGGCTGGGCTAACAGCTAGTCTTGGCAAAATGAATAAAATTTCTAACATTGCAAAAAGTCACCTCTTCACATTAGGAGAATTTTTAGCAATGTATTTATTTGCCTGGAGTGATGTATTGTGGACAAAAGAAGAAAATTTGCCGGAATTTGAAGATGTTTATCCCAATATAGCGAAAAGTGGTAAGAGAAAAACTATATTTGAAGAAGAACTGCGCTACTTACAAGAATTTCGTTCAACGCTAAAAGATATTAGACGTGCTTTAGCGAATGTTCCAACCTACATGATATTTGACGACCATGAAATGACCGATGACTGGTTTCTGAATATGGCGTGGTGCGATCGCGTTCTCAAACAGCCATTAGGCAAACGCGTGTTGCAAAACGGATTGCTTGCTTATGCTTTATGTCAAGGCTGGGGAAATACACCAGACCAGTTTGAAAATAACCAACCGGGCGAAACATTGCTGAAAGCAACTGAGTCATGGTCAGATTCTTGTGGAACAAATCCACATAGCGAACAGGAAATAGCACGAGCTATTGGTTTTCCTACCCTTGCAGAAATTAAAAAAACTCAGCCCAGACAATTACCACACAAAGAACATTCTCTCAAGTGGAACTACACGGTAACAAGTCCAAATTTTGAAGTTATAGTATTAGATACGCGTACTTGGCGAGGATTTCCTGGTGACAAAGACTTTGATTTTCCTGCGCTTTTAAGTGCAGAAGGTTGCGATGAACAAATATCAAAAATATCTCGCCCAAAAGATGCAAAAATAACAATAGTCGTATCCCCAAGCCCAGTTATTGGCTTACCTTTTTTAGAAACCGTACAAAAGATAGCCAAAAACATGGCAGAAAAACTAGGGACTTCTGCATGGGGTTTTGACCCAGAAGCTTGGGGGTTAGAAGAAACAGCAGTTGAACGGCTACTGACAAGACTCGCATTGAGAGCGCTACCAGAACAGAAAAATCGTGTCATTATCCTATCAGGTGACGTTCATTACAGTTTTGCTGTCCGGTTGCAATATGCTGCAACCCGTCCCTTCCAAAATTCTCACCATCATAATAATAATGTAGAGACGCACCATAACACATCTCCCCACAAACCATCTCTACAAACAATCATTGCCCAATTTACCAGCAGTTCCTTAAAGAACGAAGCCAAAGGATTTGGCGGTAGCCATTCATTACATACTCAAGGCTTTGTCCCTTTTGCCATAACAAAAGCTCTTCCAACAGTAGAGGTTTTGGGATGGGAAAATCCCGAACAAAAGAGTCTCAAAGTAGGTGATGTCTATACTTTCATTGACCAAAGTGTTGAACAAACCGTTCAGTGTTTACCCTTAATACTTCAAGGTAGCCCTGCTAAATTGAATTTAGTGAACCAGCGGAGTTTCTTGCGATCGCTACAAATTAACAAAAAACCTGAATGGTGGTATCGAATTGACTTTTTGTCTGCCGAATTAGAAGACATCAACGAACCACAAGACTCACATTCTACTATACCATATTCTGTCAAAGCTCCTCTACCAGGTCAAAATCGCAAGCTACCTTTGGAACAATACTTAGCAATGGCAAAAAACTACCGGGATTACACTTCTCATAGAACAAAAGGCAAAGAAATTGTGGGATTAAATAATATCGGTGAAATTACTTTTGAATTTGTTGAGGGTAAAGAAAGAGCAGTGCAAACTTTGTGGTGGCGCTTGGAGAGTTGGGAAAAAGATAAGTTGTTAGAACCGTTTCCATTGACTCGGTGTGAAGTATCGCTAAATTTTGCCGACCCAGATTACCCAATGGACGAAGTCTTAAAAGAAGTAGAATTTTAAAAGCCCTCCATCTATAGCAATTTTCACTCTTATTGAAGTACAGATACATCCGCGTTCGTCCGCGTTCATCTGCGGTTCCATAACTTTTTTATGTATTCCACCCAATTGAAAACCGCCTTTCTCCCTTGCTCGTAACCTTTACAGGTTTGCCAAAATATGCACTTTCCGACCAGATTTCTCAAGATTTTTTGTCTGCGCCACGATAAAAGCAGTCTGTCGAACGCACTCAAGGTGATTCGTGCGATAAGCTGGGTACAGCTTGCGCTTCGCGATCGCTTTCCCAAATTGAACCGCTACATAAGATGAATCCTCATTCTTGAGTTTTATTCCTTTGGTATAACAGCTTGGTTCTGAAAAATCCCTATACTGCAATTACCAAGCAATGAATTTGTTTCCTCCTAGTTTGAGACCCATCTAGGAGGTTTTTAATTTTCTTAATGGCGATCTATGTCTTAAGAAATAAACCCAGTTGAGTCATCCTTAAGACTTGTGAATAATTAATTCTGATGACAGATTGGATATTCATATTTGAATTGTTATTCTGTAATTGTCAAAGAAAAAAGTTTACCTCAAAAAAAACAATGAACATTATTGCTTGGATTGTTTTAGGTCTAATTGCTGGTGCGATCGCTAAGGCTATCTACCCCGGTCATCAGGGTGGTGGAATCTTTGGAACAATTTTGTTAGGAATTATCGGTGCTTTTGTAGGTGGTAGTTTGGGCGTCTTCTTTAGCACGGGACAATTCTCGCTAGCAGCTTCTGCTCTTAGTATCCCCGGTATCGCGTTAGCAGTCGTTGGTGCGCTTGTCGCTATTTTCGTTTGGAATTTAGTCACCCGTAGTGCAGTATAAGAACTTAAGACGCACTTAATTTATAGTAAACCTCAGGGAGCCAATTTCTATATTTTATCCCTGAATTTAATAATAAACATGGCGCTACTCTATAATTAGGGTAGCGCTACTATTATTTCTACTTAGACATACTGTATAGATTGCATGAGTGATGCTATTTTTTCCAAACTTGCACCCTTTATTCAGGAATATATTTACGATCGCAACTGGACTGAATTAAGACCAGTGCAAATCGAAGCCTGTAAAGTTATTTTTAACACGGATGCTCATTTACTAGTGACGGCTGGAACTGCTTCGGGAAAAACGGAAGCAGCTTTTCTCCCTGTTTTGACTGAATTATATGAAAACCCTACTACTACAATTGCAGCGTTGTATATTGGTCCTATTAAAGCTCTGATTAATGACCAATTTGAACGTTTGAATGGCTTGTTAAAAGAAGCTGAAATTTCTGTGTGTTCTTGGCATGGTGATGTTTCTCAAAGTCATAAAAATAAGCTTTTAAAAAACCCTAGAGGAATTTTGCAAATTACGCCGGAATCTTTGGAAAGTTTGTTGATTAATAAGCACAATGAATTGTTGCGTTTGTTTGGAGATTTGCGGTTTGTTATTATTGATGAAATTCACGTTTTTATGGGTTCGGAACGTGGTGGTCAAATTCTTTGTCAGTTGGCGAGGTTGGAGAGGGTTATTAAAAAGGAACCGCGAAGAATTGGTTTGTCGGCGACGCTGGGGGATTATTGTATGGCTGAGGAGTGGTTATGTTCTGGGACTGGAAGGGCGGTTATAACTCCAAAGGTTGAGGTGGGTAAGCGTCAAATTAAGTTGGCTGTGGAGCATTTTTTTGTTGGTGATATGAACCGCAGAGGCGCAGAGGGCGCGGAGGGAGGAGGGGAGGAGATAAGTGAATGTGAGAGGTATATTTTTAGTTTGAGTAAAGGGCGAAAGTGTCTGATTTTTGCTAATAATAAGTCTCAGACTGAATCGGTTATTGGTGCGTTACGTAAAATTGCTTGTGAGGTGGGGGAGGGGGATATTTATTACGTGCATCATGGTAGTATTTCTGCTGGATTGCGTCAAGCTGCTGAAGCTGCTATGCGCGAACCAAATAGTCCGGCTGTGACGGCTGCGACGTTAACTTTAGAATTAGGTATAGATATTGGTTATTTGGAACGCGTGATTCAGTTGGAGTCTCCTCTTTCTGTTGCTAGTTTTTTACAAAGGTTGGGGCGTAGTGGGAGAAGAGGAACACCTGCTGATATGCGTTTTGTGTGTGCTGAGGAGGAGATATCTTCAGAAACGTCTTTACCGGAACAAATCCCTTGGCAACTTTTGCAGTGTATTGCTATTATTCAACTTTATTTAGAGGAGCGTTGGATTGAGCCAATTAGGACGTCTAAATATCCTTGGAGTTTGTTGTATCAACAAATGATGAGTATTTTATTGTCTCAAGGGGAGATTTCACCTGCTAGCTTGGCAAAGCTAGTTTTAAGTTTGCCAACTTTCGCTGCTGTCTCTAGAGAGGAGTTTAAACTTTTATTGGATTATTTGATTGATATTAATCATATTCAGGTCATTGAACAAGGTAGGGTTATTATTGGTTTGGCTGGAGAGAAAGTTGTAGGAAAATTTCAATTCTACGCTGTATTTTCTGATAATCAAGAGTATGTTGTCAAGCAAGGTAATACGGAAATTGGTAGTATAGTAGCACCACTTCCTGTGGGAAATACCTTTGCTTTGGCGGGTAGAACTTGGGAAGTTACAGAAGTTGATTTCAAAAAAAGGATTGTTTTGGTCAAGCCGGGAGACGGTCAAGGAAGTATTTACTGGCGTGGTGGTAGTGGTAATATTCATACAAAAGTTTTGCAACGTATGCGTCGGGTGTTGTGTGAAGAAACAGAATATAGCTATTTACAAAAAAATGCCTTACAACGGTTGCAGTCTGTTCGCAAATTGGCAAAAGCTTCTGGATTGGATAAAAATTATATTTTGCCATTGGAAAACGGTAAGTGTTGTATTTTTCCTTGGATGGGTACAGTTGCTTATCGTACTTTGGAACGATTGCTAAACTGTTTTTGTCGAGAATCTCTAGAAATTAAAAATATGAGTGGCAATAATCCTTATTTTTTAATCATTAAATTAGCCCCAGAAAAATTTAAATATTTAGAATCAGAAATTATTTCTCTATGCGAGCAAAGAATTCCTAATGAAGCTTTAGTCAGTACTTCTGAAGCGCCACAGATGCAAAAGTATGATGAATTTATTCCTTATTCACTTCTACGGAAAGCATTTGCTAACGATTACTTAGATATGATAGAGCTTAGAGGATGTTTTAACAGTCCTGGCCTCATATAATGAGCTACTATACAAACAAAGTCCGCCGACGCGGACTAGAAAAGAATCAAGGTTTTGAAACTCACGTAGGTGGGTTTTGTTTGTATAGCCGTGACTTCTAGTCGCAAAAGCACAAAACCGAACACAATGGTACATATGCATACGGAATTCAATTTTTTGGAAAATTGGTATCCCATATCACCTATAGAAGACCTGGACTCAACGCGACCAACACCAGTCACGCTTCTGGGACTCCGTTTGGTCATTTGGAAACCAAAGTCATCGGAAAATTTCCAAGTCTTTTTAGATCGATGTCCCCACCGTCTTGCTCCGTTGAGTGAAGGACGAATTGATGAGAAGACTGGCAATTTAATGTGCAGTTATCACGGTTGGCAATTTGATTCTCAAGGGATTTGCACTCACATTCCCCAAGCAGAAAAGCCAGAATTGGTGACTGAGAACAAACAACTGTGTGCGATCGCATTTCCTTGCTGTCAGGAAAATGGTTTACTCTGGGTTTGGCCTGATGTGAATTCTGCCGATCGAGCAGCTAATACACCGTTACCTCTGTCGCCTCAGGTTGATGCAAGTCAAGGTTTTGTGTGGTCTTCTTTTGTACGGGATTTGGATTATGACTGGCAAACCCTTGTAGAAAATGTAGCAGACCCCAGTCATGTTCCTTTTGCCCATCATGGAGTACAGGGCGATCGCGAAAAAGCAACTCCTATGAACATGAAAGTTGTACAATCAACACCAAATCTTATTCAAGTTACCAATCAAGGAGGGTACAAAACAACAATTACTTTTGAGCCACCTTGTCGCTTAGAATACGCGATCGCTTTTGGAAATCAAGGAAAACGGTTAGGGCTTGTAACCTATTGTATACCAGTCTCTCCTGGTAAATCAAGAATTGTAGCTCAGTTTCCCCGTAACTTTGCTAAAACGCTTTATCGTCTTATACCCCGTTGGTGGGATCACATTCAAAATCGCAATCAAGTCCTTGATGGAGATATGATTCTTTTACACCAGCAAGAGCATTTTCTCCAACAGGAAAAAGCTAACTGGAAAACTGCTTACAAACTACCCACAGGTGCAGACCGCTTGATTATTGAGTTTCGGAGATGGTTTGATAAATATTGTCACGGACAGTTACCGTGGAGCGAAGTTGGAATTAGTGTTCCAGAAAGTTTGACAACAAACTATAGTCGTCGAGAATTACTTAATCGTTACAAGCAACATACTCAACATTGTAGTAGCTGTCGAGGTGCGCTGAAAAATATACAGCGCCTGCAATGGATATTTTTGGGATGCTTTGTCATTATTGTTTCAGCAGTTGCAACCTTTCCCGATGCACTTCGAGTTAGGCTCGGTGTACCCTTGATTGTTTTAGCACTTTTAAGCTTATCAGCTTACGCTTGGCTCAAATTCTTCTTAAGCCCTAAATTTTACTTTGTGGATTATGTACATGCTGAGAAATAAATAATGCAAACTCTCTCAATTAACAATAACCAACGACTGCAACTCGCACCTCTTGCAGTCCCATCTCGTCTTCTGTTAGGACCGGGACCATCCAACGCCCATCCTACAGTTCTTGAAGCAATGAACACTTCCCCACTGGGACACCTCGATCCTGCTTTTCTGGGGCTGATGGATGAAATTCAGTCACTCTTACGTTATACATGGCAAACGGAAAACCCTTTGACGATTGCGGTTTCAGGTACGGGAACTGCTGCAATGGAAGCAACGATCGCGAATACTGTAGAACCCGGTGATGTTGTCTTAGTTGGTGTGATGGGTTACTTTGGCAATCGTCTTGTGGATATGGCGGGGCGATATGGTGCAGATGTAAGAACGATCGCAAAATCTTGGGGACAAGTGTTTACTCTGGATGAATTGCGGAGTGCTTTGGAAACTCATCGTCCAAGTCTGTTGGCTTTAGTTCATGCTGAAACTTCTACAGGCGCACGTCAACCTTTGGAAGGTGTTGGCGATCTATGTCGCGAATTTGGCTGTTTGCTACTGGTAGATACAGTCACGAGTTTGGGTGGTGTTCCCATATTTTTGGATGAGTGGGGAGTTGACTTGGCTTACAGTTGCAGCCAGAAAGGTTTGGGTTGTTCGCCAGGGGCTTCACCATTTACAATGAGTCCTCGTGCAGTTGAGAAATTGCAAAAGCGTCCGAATAAGGTAGCTAACTGGTACTTGGATATGACGTTGCTGAACAAGTACTGGGGTCAAGAACGGATCTATCACCATACTGCTCCCATTAATTTGTATTATGGGTTGCGGGAGGCGTTACGCCTGATTGCAGAAGAGGGATTGGAAAACTGTTGGCAGCGCCATCAAAAGAATGCAGAATATCTTTGGGACAGATTGGAGGATTTGGGACTAACTTTGCACGTTCAGCGAGAATTCCGTCTCCCAACGCTAACAACAGTTTGCATTCCTGAGGGAGTCGATGGTAAAGCGATCGCGAGGCAGTTATTGAACGAGCATAATATTGAAATTGGGGGAGGATTGGGCGAACTTGCAGGTAAGGTTTGGCGTGTTGGGCTTATGGGTTTTAATAGCCGTCAAGAAAGTGTTGATAAATTTTTAGATGCATTGGGGAATATAGGAGTCAGGGGTTAGATGTAGAGACGCGCCATGGCGCGTCTTTACTGCACATCATAAAGTTGAGGTCTTATTTTCTGCTACCTGAATAAACGCTTCAAATTCACCGTTGGGAGTCCATTGAATTGCACCGTCTCTTCCTGTAAAAAAGAGTTTTGTCTGACTGGTTTGCAGATCTGATCCCGTTTTTGGATCGAAGTTTGCGCTTGGTGCGATCGCAACTTGTGGCTGTAGTACTGGAACGAGTTCTTTGAGTAAGCGACTGGAACACCACAGCACTTGCGGGCGAGGAATTGCTCCTGTTGTTAGCTGACGCAGTTCTGCGGGTTCAATATCACCTACAAATAACCAATTCCGATCTAAAATTTGCAATTGTAATATGGGGAATTTATTGTTGAGTAATTGTATAACGATTGAATCTGTATTTATCGTTTGACCAACTGATAAAGGTTGATAAATTCCTTTGCTCTTTTGTAATTCCTTTTGAATTGCCATGCTAGCTACGTTATTCTCTGGCTTGGGAGAATATTCATAGAAAGTGGCTATTGGCAAATCTTGTAGTATTTTTGTCCAACCGTTTCCATTACTGGATTGGAAATTAGAAGCAATTGCCAAGTCTATTTTATTGACTCCTTGTTGTTTTAAAAAGGGTAGAATTGCCAAACTTCCTGTTTCTTCCTGACCGCTATTAATGAGGGTTATTTTTCCTTTATTTTGAATGACAACAATTGGTTCTGAACCTGATGCTAATAAAGTAACTCGAAATAGATTGTTTGCTGAATGCCAAACAGGAATAAATATCAAACCCAGAGCGATCGCAGTTGCAAACCACCAACGCTTTTGCCACCAACTTACTAACCAAACCAAGCTAAGCAATCCATAAATTGCTAACATTTGACCAATAGATATGCTACCAACAGCTACGATTTTCCCTGGTAAGTTGACAAAAAATTCTACTAATTGAATTAACCAATGTGTAGGATAATAAAGTGCAAAGGCTAAAGTACTGCCTAAATCGCTTGAGACCAGACTTACTAATGCACTGATCATTCCTCCAAGACTAATTATGGAAATTAACGGGGTAGAAAGAACATTGACTATTATGCTGTAATTGGGTATGACGCTAAACAAATGTAGAAGTAGAGGTAATGTCCAAATCATCCCAGCAAGGGGGACTGAAATTAAGGAAGCAATGCTAGGGGGTATCCATTGCAGTCGTTGATTTATAGGAGTGGCTGTAGTGATTAATCCAAATGTGGCTAAAAAACTAAGCTGAAATCCTAAATCCCAAATCCACTGTGGATTAAATAGCAGCATAAGTACTGCTGCAGTTAGTAAAGCACCTAATTGCTTGACTTGACGTTTCAATCCCACGCCAATTAATGCGGCAAATCCCATAATGACAGCTCTGACAACTGGTGCAATGAAACCTGCTAAACTTAGGAAGATTAAAAGAGCAGCGCTTCCAAGTAGAATTTGGATTCCTCTTTTTGTCTTAGATGTTAAACCCAAGACCACACCTAAAATTAGAGAAGTTTGAAACCCTGAAGCTGCTAAAGCGTGGGCTAAGCCTACTTGGACAAACCAGTCGCGAATGTCGTAGGGTAAGTCAACAGCTTTACTACCCAAAACCATCGCACTCACAAGAGGACCATTCGGAACTCCCAACCACCGAACTTGCGATCGCACAATCTGTTCCCGAACTTTCCACCCTCCCCATTGGTTTCCCTCATCCAGGATACTCATTTGCCGTCCGCTTAAACCAGCAAAAGTACCTTCTTGCTTGAGAAATTTTTGAAAATCATAACCACCAGGATTAAGTGCTGGTTGTGGTTTATATAAAATACCAGTGACAGCAACTTGCTGACCTGGATGTAGTCCAGTCGCTTGGAGTATAGGTACAGTGACGTATAATTTTCCTCCTACCCCTTTACTTGTACTCGAAGAATTGCTAACACTTTTGACTTCATCTAACTGAGTTGCTTCTAACCAAAATTGTCCTCTCTGATGGCGGGTTACACGAGGTGTACTCAGGACTTCACCGCGAACAATAAAAAGTTGTTCTTGATTGTTATTTTCTGACGGAACGAACCGACTTACATCATTTTTTGCTGGTTGAGGGACTCGCAATTGAAAATAGATGGTTGCCAACAATCCTACCACTCCAGCCACTAACCATACTTTGGAAGAGATGGGTTGCGATCTCGATACTGTTTGAGTTAATGCTTGAGAATTTTCCTTATTTCTAGGAAATTTTCTCCGATTAACTTGTTTTTGCCGAGAAAAAACCGCACCTGCTATGCCTAAAATCATCACCCAAACACCACTCCAAGGAACTGCTGTTAACAGTAACCCCAGAATATAGAAAAGACAGATAATGACACCACTTGTCTGAATCATCAAACAAAAACCTAGAAAACAGAATTCGCTGCTAAAAAGGCAAAGTCCGTTACAAGCGGACTTCATCTATTTAATTCAACCTGCTTACGCAAGTCTTGATTGTATAAGTTTAGACTTTTTTTCTGAAAGTGTAACAAAATTTTGACAAAAAATTGTTAAAAATTTGTACCTAACTTTATACCGAGTAAGGCGTGTACAAACATGAGACAAAGTGCTGTACTACCCAAATAAGCATGGAGCATACGTAACGAACTTTTATTTCCTGCAAAGCCGCTAAAAGAAATTGCACCGTTGATGAATAACAGTAACAGTAAAATCGAGCCTGTCCAAAAATGAGAACTTTCCAGAATTGGTTGGCGTTGCATTACTAAGGACAAAACGCCACCCGTGTAACCAAGCGCGATGAACAACAACATCCATGGTGCTATCTTACGATGAGCGCTGCGGCTTTGGATTGCTGTATCTTTGTCTTCTACAAGTCGTCCCCGCCAGCCTGTGAATCCAACAAAGCTACCCATAACAAAAATTACAATCCCCATCATTGCGGGATGTCCCCAATGAACTATGATATCGGGAATACCTAAAGAGCGGAACAAAGCTGCAATAGGTTCTAAAGCTTCAGTGAGATTGACCATGCGTCACAAACCTTGATTGTTGGCAAAATAACACTCCATTAAAAATATGTAACAATTTTGGACAATTTATCCAACTGAAATTTCACAGCTTGTTTTTTTTGTTCGGTGACTTTGGGCTTGAAACGATAAAGATTTAGTTCAACTAACCCGTTAGGAGTCCCCCACTGAAACGAAGCGCGGTACGAATCGTACTCGCATATCGTTTTAGAAAACCTGACGGGCATCAGAGAGCATACTAACAAGCAGCCCAGAAGCCGCGAGCAAAGGTTTTTGGCTAACTCTTGGTCGTTTTTTCAGCTAAAACTGTTTATCCACTACAAAGCTAATATTTATGGCGTACCCGTTGTGCTTGTAGATCCGCGTTACACATCCCAAACGTGCCACAAATGTTTGCACATCCATCCAGTTTCAGGGAAGTCTTATCGCAATGGTAAAGACTACCATTGTGGTCACTGCAATTGGAAGGGAGACGCGGACTAAAACGCGGCCAACGTAATTAAGCAATTAGGGGCGTCTGTAAACTGTCCCTGCGGTTCGGAGTTTCTTGCTTGCAATTTGTCGGTGAGCAAGACTCCAGGGCTTCTGAAAGCCTACACCTACCCGTAAGGGGTAGGCGTAGGTAGTTTACCACGTAGTTGTAGAATAATGCTGTAATTAGCCTAGTAGGGTAAGGAACTGTAACTTAATTCCTCCCCATATTTACCCATCACTCCCCTTTGTGGAGAAGTCTGAAAGAAGTTGATCTACATATTCCCTGAGTCGTTGTTGCCAGTTAGGAACGGCTTTAAGTTTTTCCTTTTGTCCCTCCCACCCTTTAAAGCAAATAGGTGCTTTATCTAAACTCCTATCTTGATGAGACTGCCATCGATATTTATGATTTTTCTGAAAAGGCATATACAAAATTTTTCCATAGTGGTATACTGCTATATATATCCTAAAATTTTCAAAAAATGATCACTCTCACCTACGTTAAAGGATTACCGACACCAGCAGAAGAATTAAATAGTTTAGGATTTACTGAATTTGAGATGTTCTTAACTGCATACAGTCCGGTATTCCATAAAGCAGCGTGTGAGACAGCCAATTATCTTTTGTCCGGTCAATCGTTCGATAAATCTAGTTGGAATACCTATTTACAAAAAACTTACTATATTTCCAAACGTCATGCTAATGGTGTTATCAGTTATGTTCAAGGTGCAGTGGATGCATCTAAGAAAAATCGATTAAACCATATAAAAACGTTAGAAGGTAACTTAAAATCAATTAACACTTGGATTGCCAAATCAGAAAAAAAGCTGAAAAATGCTTCATCGTTCTATGCCAAGAAGAATTGGCATAAATCTAAGGCAGGATGTAAGTTTCCTTTATCTTGTTCAATTAAATATAAAAACACTAATTGGCAATACTTAAGGTTTCAACTCCATAATAAAAAGCGTCGTGCCTACCAATTAAGTAAACAGATTGAGCATTTAAAAGCTGCACCAATTCATACAGTCATTTCCAAAAATCAAGTATTTATTGTTGGCTCTAAGGATGAATCCTTTGGGAATCAGGTTTGCCAATGGAATGGTACTACCCTGAAATTTCGCGTTCCTGCTTGCTTAGAATCAAAATTTGGTAAATACGTCCAAACCAACTTAGGTAACTTCGAGCGCAAAATCAACAGATTACCCAAAGATAGTGCTAAAACCTGGCATTTTTATCGTAAAAACGGCAAATGGAACGTAGGAATACAGTTTACGCCATCGCCAGTAGAACAAGTTTCCAGGCATTCAGTTTATGGCTGCATTGGAATCGATCTGAACCCTGGCTCCATCGGATGGGCATATGTTGACCGTGATGGCAATCTCAAAGCACATGGACAAATACCGTTACAGATGGGATTGCCGTCTGGCTTACAAGATGCTCAAATTGTGGAAGCTTGCTTAAAATTAGTCAAGCTTGCTTTAAAATACGCTTGTCCAATTGTTTGTGAGGAATTAGAATTTTCTGCCAAAAAAGAACAACTTCGTGAGGGTGGTAGAAAATATGCGCGAATGCTATCTAGTTGGGCATATAGCCGATTTTATGAATTATTAGAAAGTATTCTAAGTAATCGTGGTATTTACCTGATGAAGGTAAATCCGGCATATACGAGTATCATTGGTTTAGTAAAATATGCACGTCAATATGGTTTAGCTAGTGATGAAGCCGCAGCATTGGCTATTGCCCGACGTGGTATGAGATTAACTGAAAAACTACCTCGCTCCGTCTCCGCCTATCTTTCCGTGAAGGAAGGAAAGCACGTGTGGAGCTTTTGGTATCAACTGAATAAACTTCTTAAGTCTCGTGCTGGAATATCATCTCGTCATGATTATTTCAGTATCTCTAACTGGGAACTAGTGGTCAAGCAATGGTCAGAGCAATTTGGTCATAGCAAGCAAAAACGCACTTCTAGTTGAGCGAACTTATACCGTGGAGTTGGGTTTGTCCAGATTTTTCACCTTATGGTAACTTTGTCCAAACTTTTAGAAGCGGCGACAAAATAGTCGGAAATGTTTATTTAATGTGGATGTAGCTTCCTTAGTCAGTGTTTCAATTATTCTGCTGCTTTTAGCCACCGGCGTTGCCCTGTTAACGCGACAGCTGCGTATTCCTTACGTTACAGGTTTAGTGTTGGCTGGTTTGCCCATCACCGAGCTCTTGTCTCGTCGTATTGGTTTAGATCCTTCCCTTGTTTTGAATCTTTTTCTGCCGATTTTAATATTTGATGCAGGCATCAATACAGATATCAGCCGCCTGCGAAGCACGTTTAAACCAATTGCTCTCCTAGCTGGTCCGGGGGCTGTATTTTCTAGTGCTATTATTGCCCTGATGTTGAAATTTGGGTTGGGGCTGAGTTGGCTCCCCGCTCTATTTGTAGGAGTTATTCTGGCAAACACGGATACGGTTTCAATGATTGCCGTCTTTAAGGAGATTCCAGTACCCTCACGGCTTTCCACCATCGTTGAAGGAGAGACTTTATTTAATGATGCTGCTGCTCTAGTTTCGTTCAACCTGATTTTGCAAATTTATTCGACAGGTTCGCTCACGTTCTTAGAGGGTATCCAACAATTGTTATTTATTGCTTTAGGAGGTTGCCTTGTTGGTTTAGTCTTGGGCTACTTAAGCATACCTGTATTTACCCGTTTAGACGATCCTCTGAGCAGTCTTTTACTGACTGTGGCAGTTGCATTGGGAACTTTTCAAGTTGGTCAATTTCTTGGTGTATCAGGTGCTGTGGCTGTAGTTGTCGCCGGATTAATTTTTGGAAATTTCGGACTTTCTCGCAATACTTCCGCTTCTAGTCGCATCACCTTGTTGAGTTTTTGGGAATATGCCAGTTTTAGTGCGAACACCTTTATTTTTTTGCTGATTGGTGTAGAAATAAACCTAGTAACGCTCTGGAAATCTTTACCTGCAATTCTACTTGCAGTTTTGGCATATCAAGTCGGACGAGTTTTTACAGTCTACCCACTGTTAGCAGGTATTCGTTGGTTTGACCGCCCAATTCCTCTACGCTGGCAACATTTACTATTTCTCGGCAACATCAAAGGTTCACTCTCAATGGCGTTGGCGTTAAGCTTACCTACCACACTACCGGGGCGAGAAGGTCTCATCACTTTAATTTTTGGTAGCGTACTGGTATCATTAGTAGGTCAAGGATTAAGCTTGCCCTGGCTGGTAAAACGCTTAAAATTATCTCAAATTTCAGAGGCTCAACAGCAGGTTGAACAATTGCAAGCCCAGTTAATCGCGTCTAAGGCAGCGCAGGATGAATTAGATACCCTATTGAAAACAGGGGTGTTACCAAAAGCTATCTACGAAGAAATGCGTTCAGGTTACCAAGTGCAAGTTGCAGGTGCAGAAAAGGCATTACGAGAATTCTATAATCGCCGTTCAGATGAATTTGATATCAAAAGTGGCGAACACAAAAAACTCGATGCCATTCGCCGACAGTTACTGCTAGCGGAGAAATCAGCATTAAACAAAGCAATACGTAAGCGAATTCTTTCAGAAGAAATTGTGGGTGGGCGGTTAAAAAAAATTGATGAGCAATTGCTGAAACTAGAAGATGATTAATTACTTTTTAAGACCCTTGCTTTGAAGATGAGCTTTTATTGTTTTTTTGACTTTTAATGACCTTGCCTGGACTAATAAAAGAAACTCCTTGTTGGAATTCAGTAGCAATCATAACTGCCTCCACTATAGGCTCTGATATTTCTGTTTGGGATACCCACTCCACAATAAAATTGGCTCCTAAACCTCCACTAGTGTCACTTCTGTCTACAAAAAAATCATCAGAAGCTAGGGGAGCCAGTTGGATAGGACGCTGTAAATATTGCTGAACTAATTTGCCATTTGAATCATAGTAGCGTACATCAGTAATGATGATAGGATTTGTTAAATCTGTATTACGAATACTGAGCGTAGCCGCTAAATCTAAAATCTTTTGCTTATCGTCATGATAAATGTGTGAATAAACGGGAACATAAATGGTTTGACCCATTGCTATCTTAAAATTTTTCTCCAAAGTCACTTCTGGGTGAGATGAATTTGCTTGAGTTGTCTTGGAGTTTGCCTTTGGTGAACTCTCTAATGATGTGCAAGACGTAAAAAAAAGAAAAGCAATGGCTAAATAAAAATGTAGATACAGCTTCATTAAATTATTTACAGCCTTCAATAAAATCAATAACTTGATGCAATGACCCTGGTTTTGTTACAACCAATACAGTTGAATCTGGTTCTAATACTGTACTGCCGTTAGGAATTGTTAAATCTTCGCGGGGATGAGGTTGATAGCCAATAATGAGAGAGCCTGTGGGAAAGCGAGAATCTTGAGCAATTTCGGCTACGCTACGACCAACAACATAGCAGTTGTTGGGGATGGAAAGTTTCAACACCTCAATTTGTCCCTGCTCAAAATGCATCATTGATTCTACTTGCGGATACTCAATAGCGTTGACCATTTTTGAAACCGCCAGATCTACAGTACTGATGATATGATTAGCTCCAGCTAAACGTAACGGTTCTACAAAATCGGGATGGCGCATCCGAGACAAAATATGGGGAACGCCGTAGTGCTTGGCAAGAGTTACCATTGCTAAATTCAAAGCATCACTTCTTAGAACAGCGGCTAGGGCGTTAGCTTTACGAATGCCAGCTTCTAATAATACTTCTGTACTGACGGCACTTCCTTCAAAAGCCATTGCTCCCACTTGTTCGCGGGCATAGCGGCATGCAGTAGGATCGATGTCAATGACAGCAACAGTATGCCCTAGTTCTACCAATTTTTGAGCCAAACTCAGCCCCACTAAGCCTGCTCCACCAATTAGTACGTACATAGCTGCTCCTGATAAGCTTCTACTTCTTACTTTACTTGATTTGACTCTGTAAGTAAGGTTATGGTTAGTTATCTTACTTTTTGACAGCAATTTTTACTCTTATTAGACCACATTGTGGTATGGGCGGGGATGCCCGCCGCCTTTAATGCACGGGCGGGGACGCCCGTACCACAAGAGCATAGTGTGGATCATTTAGGTGATAACTTCTTTAAAAGCGGAAAACCTAACTTTTCTCGTTGCTCTACATATAGTTGCGCTGCTTTACGTGCTAGATGACGGATTCTTCCAATATATCGAGTCCTCTCTGTTACAGAAATGACGCCTCTGGCATCTAAGAGGTTAAAAGTGTGGGAGCACTTGATTACGTAATCCAAGCTAGGTAATACTAGTCCTCGTTCTGTCAGTTGCTGCGCTTCTTGCTCGTACATATTAAATAGTGCGAGCAACATTTCAGGATTGGACGCTTCAAAGTTGTAAACGCATTGTTCAATTTCTCCTTGGAGGTGAACGTCTCCATAGGTAATGTTATCTGTCCAATGGATTTTCACCATTGCTTCTACTCCTTGGAGGTACATTGCCAATCTTTCCAAGCCATAGGTCATTTCAATTGACACTGGGCGACAATCAATTCCTCCACATTGTTGGAAGTAAGTAAATTGAGTGATTTCCATCCCATCTAACCAAACTTCCCAACCAGTACCCCACGCCCCTACAGTTGCATCTTCCCAATTGTCTTCTACAAATCGGATATCGCGATCTTCTGGACGGATACCTAAAGCTCTTAAGGAATCGAGATATATCTCTTGAATATTATCTGGCGATGGTTTAATCAGGACTTGGTACTGGTAGTAGTGTTGGAAGCGATTGGGATTTTCACCATAACGCCCATCGGTAGGACGGCGACAAGGTTCAACGTAAGCTACAGCCCAAGGTTCTGGTCCTAATGCTCTTAAAAAAGTGTGGGGGTTTTTGGTGCCTGCTCCTTTCTCCATATCGTAGGGTTGAGCAATGAGGCATCCGCGATCGCTCCAAAACTTATGCAAGATGGCTATTATCGACTGAAAATTCACAAGTTACCTCTTTATATATACGAAGCGTGCATATCCCATTGTTGCCTACGCCTATCAATATAAGGGTTTGGGATGCTCAAAAAAAAATTCCGAATTTTTTTTTCGGAATTACTTGACAGACGGAAGTGAGGTCGCTACTATATAAAAGTGCCTGATGAGGCGGGCGCACAAATGAGCGACGCCGAAAGGAGCCGAACCTTGAAAATTCTATAGTTTGGAAGCAATTATACAGCTAAAACCTGGCGTAAGTAAAGAATAAAACCCTTGGTTGAAGGGAAAAATTCAACTAGAGATAGAGCTAAACAAACAAACCAAAACGGAGAGTTTGATCCTGGCTCAGGATGAACGCTGGCGGTATGCTTAACACATGCAAGTCGAACGGAACCTTTAGGGGTTTAGTGGCGGACGGGTGAGTAACGCGTGAGAATCTGGCTTCAGGTCTGGGACAACAGTTGGAAACGGCTGCTAATACCGGATGTGCCCATGGGTGAAAGGCTTGCTGCCTGAAGATGAGCTCGCGTCCGATTAGTTAGTTGGTGTGGTAAGAGCGCACCAAGACGGCGATCGGTAGCTGGTCTGAGAGGACGATCAGCCACACTGGAACTGAGACACGGTCCAGACTCCTACGGGAGGCAGCAGTGGGGAATTTTCCGCAATGGGCGAAAGCCTGACGGAGCAATACCGCGTGAGGGAGGAAGGCTCTTGGGTTGTAAACCTCTTTTCTCAGGGAATAAAAAAATGAAGGTACTTGAGGAATAAGCATCGGCTAACTCCGTGCCAGCAGCCGCGGTAATACGGAGGATGCAAGCGTTATCCGGAATGATTGGGCGTAAAGCGTCCGCAGGTGGTTTATCAAGTCGG